>JAUSNC010000011.1 GCA_030645645.1 Candidatus Parcubacteria bacterium | reverse complement strand
GGAATGAAGTGGTGGAAAAGCTGACGGCCGATATTTGCCGGGCATTTAATTTTTCATACAACATAAACATAGAGATGAAGTTTTCAGAAGAAGGCATCCCCGTGCCTTATGATATTAATCCGAGAATAGCGGCATCGGTGGCGTTTTGTTCGGCGGCAGGCGCAAATCTCATCTATTATGCTATGCAATTGGCATTGGGCGAGGAAATACCTGAAAATATCCAAATAAAGGAGGGAGTAAAGATGGTGAGGTATTTGAAAGAATATTACGTAAAATAAAATATGAAAAAAACCATAACCCAAATAAGAAAACATTGGAACAGCGAAGCGGAAAAACACGAAGATCCCATGGAAACCATGCTGGATAAGATTTTAAATAAAATGGAGCTAAACAGTATTGCTAAATATCTCCCTGTCGGGAAAAAGATATTGGATGCTGGGTGTGGCAATGGACATTCAATGATTCTTTTGGCAAAGGCCAGGAAAAGCCAGTTCTTCGGCTGCGATTATGCGGATAAAGCTGTTTTTAGGGCAAAGCAGGGATTGGAAAAGGAATCAGCGGAATTGCAAAAAAGAGTCTCTTTTTCCGTTGGAGACATCAGAAATCTGCCTTTTAAGAATAATACCTTTGACGCCGCAACTACGGACAGGGTTTTAATAAATTTTTTAAATATAAATCAGCAGATTGTGGCGGCAAAAGAAATCAGCAGAGTTCTCAAAAAAGGCGGAAGATATATTATGTGCGAAGACAGTCAGGAGGGGATGGATAATATAAATAAACTTAGGAAAATAGTTGGACTTGAGCCTTTGCAGATTCAGTGGCATAACCTTTTCATAAATGAGAAAAAGTTTTTGGCAAAAGTGAGAAGGTTTCTTAAATTGGAAGCGATTGATAATTTTAGTAGCACTTATTTTATCGGCTCTCGCATATTTAATGCTAAATTGGCGGCTATGGATGGGAAAAAGCCGGAATTCAATCATCAAATAAACCAAATAGCTTCACAATTGCCTCCGATTGGCGATTATAGTCCGCTTAAAATATTTATTTTCAAAAAATGAAAAATAAAATTCTTATCATAGCAGCCCATCCGGATGATGAAGTCCTGGGATGCGGCGGAACAATAGCAAAATACGCGAAGGCCGGAGATAAGGTATATTGCCTTATTTTGAATAAGGGGAAAGAAGCCAGAAGCGGAAAGAAAAAATTTTCTATTAGAAAAGAACAGTCTATACTGCAGGAAGAAGCCGAAAGATCGGCAAAAATATTGGGCATTGCCGAAATGTTTTTTGAAAATTTTCCCGACCAGAAATACGATGCTGTTCCTCTTCTTAATATAATCAAAGCAATAGAGAAAATTAAAGAAGAGATTAAGCCCAATATCATATTTACTCATTATGCGGAAGATTTGAATTTGGACCATCGCATAACTTTTCAGGCAGTTCTAACAGCTTGCCGACCCTTGAAGCAGGAAACGGTTAAAAGAATATATTCTTTTGAAATTCCTTCATCGAGCGAATGGGGGATTCCCAAAAGGAAAAATTATTTCGTCCCCAATGTTTTTGAAGATATCTTAGATACTTTCCCCGTTAAAGTAAAAGCTTTGGAATCTTACAAAAGCGAATTAAGAGAATATCCGCATCCCAGGTCGGCAAAAGGAATAGAAATAGTTGCTCGGAGATGGGGATTGGTGGCAGGCAAAAAGTTTGTTGAGGCTTTTGAACTTGTCAGAGAAATAAAGAATTAATGGTTTTGATTTTATGCCGAAGAAATTAAAAGTCATTGCCGTCATTCAGGCAAGAATGGGATCTCACAGATTGAAGAGAAAGGCTTTAAAGAGGATTTTAGGAAAAACTTTGATTTGGCATATTAAAAACAGGCTTTTAGATGCGAAAGAAATAGATGAAATAATCTTAAGCACTTCTGTTCTTAAGGAAAACGATGTCTTGGCAAAGCACGCAAAGAGCATAGGATTGAAATGCTATCGGGGGAGCGAAGAAGATTTAATATCCCGTCTTTTTGAAACAGCAAAAAAATATGAAGCGGATGCCCTGGTTCGCATTACCGCAGACTGTCCATTAGTTGATCCAGGTTTGGTGGATAAATTAGTTAGGATTTTCCGCCGCAATCCGAATAAGTTTGATTATCTCACAAATTGTTATCCCTGGACCTTTCCCCACGGCTTGGATATTGAAATTTACCCTATGGAAACTTTAAAGTATCTCAATAAAAAAATTAAAAAGAATTCCATCCATTACAGGGAAGGATTTAATCTTGTAATAAGAGAACAGCCCAAGCACTTTAAGATTTTCAATCTAAAAAATCCGAAAAATCTATTTTATATGCGCTGGACTGTAGACTGGCCGGAAGATTTTGAATTTGCAAAAGAAATTTTTAAATTGATGGAGAGAGATAAAATTTTCAAGATGAAAGATATTCTTGCTTTGCTTAAACAAAAACCATATTTATCGGAGATCAATGCGTCAAGAAAACAGGCAATGCCAACCTATAATTTAAAAACTTCTTTAAATAAATAAATGGCTGAACAAAAGAAAATATATAAGGCGGCCGTTATTGGCTGTGGAAAAATAGGAGTTGAAGAGGGATTATCCGGAAAAAAAGCCAGGCCTGCCACGCATGCCGGCGCCTATAAAAATCATCCAAGGATTGAATTGGCGGGATTGGCAGATACGAATCCTGTCAGATTAAGGGTGGCTTCGCGTTATTTCCCGGGCGTGCCTCTTTTCAAATCAGCCGAATCTTTATTGGAATCGATAAAACCCGACATTGTTTCCATTGCCACCGATACTCGGTCTCACGCGGCTTTGACTAAATTGGCGGCTAAGTATGGAATCCCCGCCATAGTTTGCGAAAAACCGATCGCTGCCGCCATAAAAGAGGCAAGGGAGTCCATTATAGCCTGTAAGAAATCAGGCTCTTTGTTGTTTATCAACCATAATTTGAGGTTCGACCCAATTTTCAAGGAAGTTAAAGAAAATATTGAAAAAGGGAAGTACGGCAAAATCATCCAGGCTACGGTTTATTATTACAACGGCCTTTTTAACAATGGGACTCACTGGATAGATATTTTGAGATTCTTTTTCGGAGAAGTGGAATGGGTTTTTGCTGCGGAAAACAAAGCGACTGAAAAGAAAAGTTTAAAAAACGATTTGAGCGCGGATGTTCTTTTTCGCTTTAAAAATGGGACTACGGCCGTTTGGCAGTCTCTGCCGCCGGATTACGGATTTTCAGAAATGTATCTTTTGGGAGAGAAAGGCGGACTCTTTTTCAGAGACAATGCATTTAGGCTGGAATACAGGCCGCTGGTCGCCCACAAATATTTTAAGGGTTTTCATCAACTAAGACAAAAGCCAAAAATAAGAGGGAAAATGAGAAGTTTCAGAATGCAGATGGCGGATCACGTCGTCAAATGTTTAGATGGCAAAGAAAAGCCCATCAGCAGGGGGGAGGACGGATTAGCGGATCTCAAAGTTCTTTTTGCCATGAAAGAAAGCGTTAGAACGGGGAAAATTATCAGATTAAAAAAATAATATGCTGAGCATTTTCAAGAAACCGGCTAAATCATTTTTGGAGTTCACGGCAGCGTTTTTATCTTACTTAAAAGGAATGAATTTTCCGTCAAAGTATGAATGGAGGATGAAGTTTGAAATGCTATTCGGGTTTTATGAAAAGGAAACAGTCGCTTTATGCGAGAAAATGATAAAACCCGGGATGAATATTATTGATGCAGGAGCTCATATAGGTTATTATTCAATCATTTTTTCAAAATTAGCGGGGCCAAGGGGAATAATTTTTGTTTTTGAACCGGAGCCGGTCAATTTAAAACTACTTTTAAAAAACACCGGAAAATACGCCAATATAAAAGTAATTCCCATGGCTGTATCAAACCAAACAGGCTCTGTTGAATTTTACAGAGGCGACGGCTATACGGGTTGCCATGGCCTTTCCCCTGCAAGTTTTAGACCAGAAAAGATTAAGGTGGAAGCGACAACACTAGATTCTTTCACCGATGAAATCGGTTCACCAAGGATAGATTTAGTAAAAATTGATATTGAGGGAGCGGAACCGTTGGCTTTTCAGGGGATGGGGCAGTTGATTCAAAACAATCCGGCAATTATGCTAATTCTTGAGTTTTGTCCGGAAAACTTACATCTTGCCAAAGCGGAGCCAAAAGAATTTTTAGATCAATTAAAAAGTGCAGGATTTAATATTTTTTTAATAACGGATAATGGTCAGCTCGAATCAATTAAGGATAATAACGAGTTTTTGAAAAATATTGGAATGATTTTAAAAAAGGATAATTTCGTCAACTTATTTTGCCGAAAATGAAAATAATTTTTATTACTAGTAAAATAAATTTGGTAACCGGCGGAGGATCAAACTATTGTTTAGATCTGAAGTTGCGTTTCCTGCAAGCAAAAGGATACGATGTTTCAGTTATAACTTTTTATTCTAAAGGAAATGAGTTTTTTTCTACTCCGCCGTATAAGATAATTAAAAGGGATATTAAGGGGCACAATCTTTTTCTAAGGCAATGGCAAGTTTTTAAGGTTCTGGAAGAGTTTTCTCTAGAAACAGATCTTTTTTTTATTGAAGGACCCAGTTTCCTTTGGGGAGCGGGCCTTTACCGAAAACTCGGGAAAAAAGTGCCGGTCGCTGTCAATTTAAATAATTATTCTTCAATAGTGGAAGATTTATATAAAAAACCGCCGCTGTACGGCATAGACTCGGGTATAAAATTTTTAAGACATAAAATAAGAATGCTTTTGGAAAGAACGATAGGGTTAATGCTTTTTAACTCAATCGATATTTTCTTTTGTCCGCCTTCAGTCGCAAAAATTTATCAGGAAGCAGGTTTTTTAAAAGAAAAATTCAGAATTATTCCTGATTTTATTGATATTGAATCACTGCAAAATGAGAAAAATTTGACGGTAAAAGATACTGATTATTTCAATATTTTATATGCCGGGCGTTTGGATTTTGATAAAGGAGTTGATATACTGATCAAAGCTTTTTCATTAATTGGCAATAAGGACAGCCGGCTTCATATTGTCGGCGATGGGCCTGAGAAAGAGAGACTGGAAGCGCTGGTAAGAGATTCCGGCCTTGGAAATTCCGTTATTTTCCACTCCTGGGTTAAAAGGGAAGATTTATTCCATTTTTATTTTCAAAGCGATTTATTCGTTCATCCTGCCAGATGGCCGGAACCTTTCGGATTAGCTGTTATTGAGGCAATGGCATTTGGCTTGCCGGTGGTTGTAGCTGATTCATTACAGTGGCTGGTTAGTGATTCAGGTATTGTTTTTAAAAGGGGAGATATTAAGGATTTAGCCGGAAAAATATCTTCACTAATGACTAATCGGAATAAAATGCAGGAAATGTCTGAAAAAGGGCCAAAGAAGGCAAGAGAATACGACTACCGAAATTATGCGGAAGAATTTGAAGAAAGCTTAAATAATTTTGTAAAAAGATGAAAATTTGTTTTTTACTACAAAGAAAGTTTTCCGTATTCGGAACAGCAATGGCTAAATTACTCAAGGATAATTACGGAGTGACCGATTTTTGTGGCTATACTTTTCTAAGAACCGCCGAAAAGTTTTTGAAGTCTCAAACAAGCGTTATCTTTAATCCATTGCTGGTTGAAGAAGACCTTTTTGATTTATCTTTAAATGAAAAGGTGGATTATGACTATTTAAAATCTTTGGAAGAAAAATATGGCATACCCAATCTTTGGCAATTTTGGGGAATTGACAGGTATTTTACGACGAATCTTCCAAAATATGAAGTTGGAGGCGCTCCTCCCTTGAGCTACGACGATATATTGAACCATTTACAGGTCAGGTTTCGCAAAATAACCGGCATGCTGGAAGAAAAAAAGCCTGATGCCGTTATTTTTTCCGCAGTCGGGTCAATGGGCAGCCTGGTTCTTTATTGGGCGGCAAAAAGAATGGGCATCAAAACCTATGTTATTGAACACGCCAGGATAAAAGAGAGAGTTCTTTTAAACGACAATTGCTATTGCGATTTTACCGAAGTCAACGATATTTTTAATTCTCTTCAAAAAGAAGAAAGGCAAAGTAAATTCCAGGAAGAATCAACCGCTATTTTAAAGGAATTTAGAGAAAGCCCCCATAAAAGAGTGTGGACGGAATCTGACGCTCTTCCAATTTTACCGAGATTTTCGCGCTGGGCGGAATTTTTCAGCAGGTATTTAAAAATCTATATTAAAGAAGAAAGATGGAAAGATTACCTTGAGGAAGGTCCTTTAAGTTATTTAAGAAATCGCATTCAAAGGCGCTTGAGAAAATGGATCATTTCCCCCGATATATTTGAAGATTCCAAAGAAGGGGAGGATTACGCTTATTTCCCGCTCCACCAGGAACCGGAAATAGCCACTTTGCTTTATGCCCCATTTTTTACCAATCAATTTTCCGTAGCCCAGACTATAGCCAAAGCTTTGCCAGTCGGTTTTAGGCTTTATGTGAAAGATCATCCTACTATGACAGGGTACAGGGATAAATCTTTTTATGAAGCTCTGAAAAATATTCCGAACGTGCGCTTAATAAAGTCTTCCGCAGATTCCATTTCTTTGGTTAAAAATGCAAAGCTTATAACTACAATAACCGGAACGGCCGGATGGGAAGGAATTATGCTTAAAAAACCGGTAATAACTTTCGGATCCACTTTTTATAATGTTTTGTCTATGGTCGGGAAATGCGGCGCTTTAACCCAGTTGCCCCAGCTGGTGAAAGACGCGCTGGATAATTTCCAATATTCCGATAAAGAGCTCATAAATTTTATGTCCGCCCTTATGGAAAGTTCAACCCCCTTGAATTACAGCCGTCTTTGGCAAAAAT
>JAUSNC010000059.1 GCA_030645645.1 Candidatus Parcubacteria bacterium | reverse complement strand
CCAGGTACTTCAAGGGAAAGAATTTACAGAAAAATCAGATAATAACAGGTTGCGGATAAGCCTCATCCGCCCGGAAAGAGGCGTTATTTACGACAAAAATATGATTCAGCTCGTCTGGAATAAGCCGAGTTTTGATTTGGTTTTGGATAAGCGGGATTTGTCTGATACAGATGAAAGCCTAAAGGAAGTTTCAGAAATAATTAATTTGTCGGTTGCCGAAATCAAAGAAAAAATTGAGGCGGGCAAATCTCCGAAAGTTTTAATATCTGAAAATCTAGATCATGAATCCCTAGTATTATTAGAAACAAAGATGAGCGGCTTATCCGGTTTTTCCCTGGAGAAAAATACGGTCAGAGATTATCTCCACGGCCCTATTTTCTCCCAGATTATAGGTTATTTAGGGAAGGTCAGCCCTGATGAATTAGTGAGCCATCCGGATTATTCTCCGAGCGATTATATAGGTAAGCAAGGATTGGAAAATTATTATGAAAGCGCATTAAAAGGGGTTTCTGGGATTATTGAAGTTGTAAAAAATGCACTAGGAAAAGAAGTCAGTCGGGAAAAGAAATCAGATCCCTTGCCGGGGAAAAACCTGGTTCTTTGGATTGATTCCGGGCTTCAGGAAAAATTATACGAGGAGCTTGAAAAAACATTGGTAAATACCGGGTCAAAAAAAGCTGCGGCTGTTGCGTTAGATCCTAAAACAGGAGGCGTTCTGGCTATGGTCAGCTTGCCTTCATTTGATAATAATATATTTTCACAGATGCTTAGCAGTGAAAAATACAGCATACTGCAGAATAACCCTCTTAATCCCTTTCTTAATAGAGCTATTTCGGGGCAATATCCCACCGGATCAACAATAAAGCCGTTTATTTCATCAGCAGCCCTTCAGGAACAAATCATAGATCCAAATAAACAAATTTACGATCAAGGTTTTATTGAGATACAGGACAAATATGATCCCAATAAAATCTGGAAATTTATGGATTGGAAACCGCACGGATGGATTGATATGAGGGAAGCGATTGCTGTATCTGCAAACGTCTATTTTTATATAATCGGAGGAGGCTACGGCGATCAGCAGGGATTGGGTCCGACGCTGATTAAAAAATACCTTAATCTCTTCGGATTCGGCTCAATTCCCGGAATTGATCTGCCGGGAGCGAAAGCCGGCCTTATTCCTGATCCCCAATGGAAAAAGGAATTTAGGGGAGAATCTTGGCTGGACAGCGATACATATCATATGTCAATTGGACAAGGTGATGTCTTAGGGACGCCTCTTCAGCTTGCCTCGGCCACGGCGGCTATCGCCAACGGAGGAACTCTTTTTAAGCCGGAAATTCTTAAAATGATAATTGATGATAATAAGCAGATTATGGAGGAAATAATGCCTGAAATTCTCAACCAAGATTTTATTGATCCCTCGAATATAAATATCGTAAAAGAGGGAATGCGAGAAGGTGTCACTTATGGTTCTTCCGTGATGTTGAATAGTTTATCTGTTGAGGCTTCGGCAAAAACCGGAACTGCCCAGACGTCAAAAGAAAATTATTATCATAATTGGGTTACAGTTTTTGCCCCTTATGATGAACCAGAAATTGTTCTGACTGTAATTATTGAAAGCGTACAAGGAGAACAGATAGCCGCTTTGCCGGTGGCAAGCGGAGTTTTAAGCTGGTATTTTTCCTCTCCTCATTAAGATTTCGTTATTTAATATCTTACTGATTGGGGAAAACTTCTTCCCTTGACACAATTTTTTGCGTGAGTATGATAATATAATTGATAATTCGCAATATAATCTATGGAAAAATATTTAACGCCTGAAGGCTTAAAAAAATTAAAAAATGAACTCCATCACCTAAAGGAGGTGGAAAGAAAAGGAATTGCTGACCGTCTTGAAGAAAGCCTGGCATACGGAGATATTAGCGAAAATGCGGAATACCAGGAAGCTAAAGAAGCCCAGGGTTTTTTAGAAGGAAAGATATCCGACCTTGAATTTATTGTAAATTCTGCTGTCGTTGTACGGCCTGTTGAGAATACGAAATTCGTTCAAATTGGATCCACTATTACAATATCTTCAAAAAGCATTAGAGATAAATTCAGACTTGTTGGCATTGAAGAAGCGAATCCAATGGAGGGAAGAATTTCCGCTGATTCGCCTTTGGGTCAGGCGGTTTTTAATAAAATAGAGGGTGCAATAATAGACGTTTCAACCCCGCAGGGAGTAGTGAAGTATAAGATTCTAAAAGTTGAATAATTAATCTTGGAATTTCTATTACAAGTTACAGATATAAATAGCATCAATAGATGCTTTTTTATTTTGACTGAATGGGTTAAATAAATTAAAATGAAGTAAGTTTTCAATATGTCATCCATATCTGACATTAAAAAAATAAGGGAGAAAAAGCGGGAAGCTATCAGATCTGAGGGCGTAAATCCTTATCCCGCCAAGACAAAAAGGACTCATTCAATAAACGAGGCGGTTTCTGATTTCGCCGAACTGTCGCAGAATAAGCAGAAAATTACTTTGACCGGCCGGATTCTATCCATCCGCGAACATGGAGGATCAACATTTCTGCATTTTGCAGATGGAACCGGGAAAATCCAGGCTTTCCTCCGTGAAGATAGCCTTAGTCAGAAACAATATAGATTTTTTATTGATAATTTTGATATAGGAGATTTTATTGAAATCGGGGGAATTCTTTTTGAAACAAAGAGAGGGGAGAAAACCATAGAGGCGTCTGACTTTAAGATGTTGTCAAAATCCCTGCTTCCTTTGCCGGAAAAATGGCATGGACTGACAGATATTGAAGAAAGATTCAGGAAGCGTTATTTGGATCTGATAATGAATCCGGGAGTGAAGAAGAATTTTGAGGAGCGCAGTAAAATGATCCAGATTATCCGTGAAATTCTTAACAAAGATGGTTTTATTGAAGTGGAAACCCCGGTACTCCAGCCGATACCGGGAGGCGCGTTTGCAAAGCCGTTTAAGACACACTTAAACGCCTTAGAACTTGATTTATATCTTAGGGTCGCGCCGGAGCTGTATTTAAAAAGACTTTTAGTCGGCGGGTTTGAGAAGATTTTTGAAATAGGCAGGTGTTTCAGAAATGAAGGAGTTGATGTAAGCCATAATCCTGATTTCACTATGTTGGAACTTTATTGGGCTTATCAGAATAGGGATGGGTTGATATCTTTTGTAGAAAAAGTTTTTATTGAACTCTTGGAACGCATTGGAAAAGGAAAAACAATAATATACCAGACCAAGGAAATTAATTTTGAGATTCCCTGGAAAAAAGTATCATTCCGCGATTTAGTTAAAGACAATACCGATATCAATATAGACGAAATTTCAGATAAAGATTTAATGAAAAAAATAAAAGAACTTGGGATTAAATCAGAGAAGGAAATGCCGAGATATAAGATGCTCGACGAATTATATAAGGAAACCTGCCGCGATAAATTAATTCAGCCTACGTTTGTTATTGATTATCCGTCCCAAATGTCACCATTGGCAAAAACAAAAGAAGAGAATCTTGATTATGCCGATCGTTTTCAGCTGATTATTGGAGGAATTGAGATAATTAACGCCTTTTCTGAACAGAATGACCCGAAAGAGCAGGAAGATAAGTTCAAAGAAGTAAAGATGGCGCCGGAAAGAAAAGACAAGGATTTTATTGAAGCCCTTGAATATGGAATGCCTCCTTCAGCCGGGCTCGGTATCGGATTAGACAGATTGGCGGCCCTTCTTACGGATTCTCATAGTCTACGGGATATAATTTTATTTCCAACAATGAAGCCTAAATAATATGCTTGATATTAAATTTATTCGACAGAATCCCGATTTAATTAAAGATGCCTGTGAAAAAAAGAGGATGAAAGTTGATATTGACCGCCTTTTGGAAGTGGATAAGAAGAGAAAGGAGGTTTTACAGGCAATTGAAGACATGAGGGCGCAGAAAAACAAAGCAAGCGAAGAAATAAGAAAAGCGAGCAAGGAGGAAAAGGATACAATTGTCTTGAAAATGCGGGAACTGGACATTAATTCAGACAGGATTAACGATGAATTCAAAAAATTAGATAAGGAATTTCAGGAATTAATGTTTCAGGTTCCCAATATTCCTTCAGACGATTCTCCAATTGGACCCGATGACACTTTCAATAAAGAAGTGGAAAAATGGGGAAATCCTCCTAAGTTCAATTTTAAAATTAAGGATCATATCCAACTTGGAAAGGATTTAAATCTGATTGATTTTGAGGCCGGAGTAAAAACAGGCGGATTTAGGGGATATTATCTCAAGAACGAAGCGGTTTTATTGCATTTTGCGTTGATGCACTTTGCGATGGATAAAATAAGATCTAAAGGGTTTGATTTATTCGTTCCTCCGACAATTTTGAAGGAATTTTCCTTAATAGGAAGCGGCCATTTTCCTTTTGGGAAGGAGGAAATATATCAAATAGGGAATCCGGGTTGCATTGAAACAGGGGAAGCCGCAAAAGAGCCAGTATTCTTAGGGGGAACTGCCGAACCGGCCCTTCTCGCGTACTATGCCGATAAAATTCTGGAAGAAAAAGAATTGCCGGTTAAAATGTGCGGTATTTCACAATGCTATCGTTCCGAAGTCGGGAGTTATGGAAAAGATACTAAAGGGCTATATCGCCTTCATGAGTTTATGAAAGTGGAACAGCTTGTGATATGCAAGGCAGATATAGAAGAATCAAATGAGTGGCTGGAGGAGATGAGAAATATCGCCCAAGAAGCGCTCCGAGATTTAAAACTGCCACATAGAGTAGTTGCGGTTGCAACCGGAGATATGGGCGCGGGAAAATATAAAATGTATGATATTGAAACCTGGATGCCGTCTCATAATAAATACGGTGAAACACAATCAGATTCCAATTTGACCGATTGGCAGACAAGAAGGCTGGGAATACGGTACCGCGATAAATCAGGAGAAATCAAATATGCGTTTTCCCTGAATAATACCGTGCTGGCCAGTCCAAGGATTTTAATCGCCATTCTGGAGAATAACCAGCAAAAAGACGGAAGTATAAAAGTACCTGCGGCTCTGCAAAAATACGCAGGAATAAAAATCATTCGTCCTAGTTTGGAAAAAAAATGAAACTGCCGATTTTAATTCTTCATGGCTGGGGATCGTCGCCGGAAAAATGGGATAGAGTAAAGGAAAATATGGAAAGTAGAGGCTTTGAAGTCTATATTCCCTGTCTTCCCGGATTTGGAACGAGTCCTCCTCCGCAAAAACCCTGGTCAGTCGATGATTATACTGACTGGGTTGCGAGTTTTTGTGAAAAGAAAAAACTTTCACAATTTTTTTTATTGGGCCATTCCTTCGGAGGAAGAATCGCCGTCAAATTGACAGTGAGGAATTCCGGAAAGATAGCCGGCTTAATTCTCTGCGGCGCTCCTGCGATAAGGGATGAGTCGGCAGTAAAGGAAACTACCATGCAAACATCTTCTATGTTCGCCAAGAAATTTTCCTCTTTTCCGGCTTATCCGTTTTTTCGCAAGTTGTTTTATAAATACATTTTACGTAAGACAGATTATGTTAATCTTGGCGGATCAATGAAAGAAACCTTCCAAAAAGTAGTAAAAGAGGATCTTTCTGAATATCTGCCCCAAATACGCGTAAAAACCCTTGTTTTATGGGGTGAAAATGATAAATTAGTTCCTTTGGAAACAGCCTATATGATTAAGAATAGGATACTTGGTTCTGAATTATTTATTTTCCCTAATATTGGACATAGTCCGCATTTAGAAATTCCCGGGGATTTTTCAGAAGCTGTCGCTGATTTTATAAAAAAAGTAATTAAATGATTAATCAACTGGTTTTAATAATTCCTCTGATTCTTCTGATTTCCTGGTTTTTAGTTTTTAATAAGAAGATTCTTTTTTGGATTTGGCTTTGGCAGTTGAAGGAATATCATATCGGCCGATTCTTGGCTCATTTTTCAACTGAAAAAGGGAGAAAGCTCATTTTTAATCCCATCTTAGCGCTTAAAGTTTCCTTATTAATTTATTTTCTACTGATATTGCATTTTTTTCAGTCTGACGAGCAATATTTCTCTATAACTTTAATGTTGATTATCGCGCTTGTCTATATTCTGTATTTTATTGAAGGAATAAAAGTTTTGGCTGATATTTATCGTCGCCAGTTGAAAATTCCAGTTTTAACCAAAAAGACCTTTCTTATTATCGCAATTGTCGTTTTATCCGAAGTCCTGATTTTAGCTTTTATTCTCGGTTATCCTTTTATGTTTTTCCTTGCTGCAGATATATTTTCACTGCTGATTGCAACGCTATGCGTCGGAATAGTGCAGCCTTTTTCTAATTTATGGAGGAAGAAGATAATTAAAAAAGCTACGGAGAAAAGGGCTCAATTCGGTAATTTAATCGTTATAGGAATTACAGGTTCCTACGGAAAAACATCAGTAAAGGAAATATTGGCCCATGTGTTGAGTTCTAAATTCCGAGTTTTAAAAACAAAAGAGCACCAAAATTCGGAGGTCGGGGTTTCCCAGTGCATACTAAACGAATTAAAGCCTGAACACGAGATATTTGTCGCTGAAATGGGGGCTTATAACAAAGGCGGTATAAAACTGCTGTCTGGCATTATCAATCCTAAAATAGGCATTATAACCGGTATTAATGGGCAGCATATGGCAACCTACGGCTCTCAGGAGAATATAATAAGAACTAAGTTTGAACTGATTGACGCTTTGCCGGAAAATGGGATAGCCGTCTTTAATAGAGACAGCAGGCTTGTAGTGGTAAATGCCAAACCGCAAAATATGAAATCAATATTTTGTTCCTCAAAGGAAAAAGTGGATTTCTGGGCGGAAGAAGTGAATATAAAAACCGATAGCGTATCTTTCATTGCTTTTTCCAAAGATGGAGATTCCGCTCCATTTAGAACGGATCTTCTTGGGTCTCAAAATATTGTTAATATTTTAATGGCTGCGGCAGCTGCAAAAGAGCTTGGAATGAATTTAAAAGAGATATCTCAGGCCTGCAGTTCAATAAAACCTGAACAAGGGGCGATTCAACTTAAAAAGGGAATAAACGGGTTGAACGTGATTGACTCTACCTATTCCGCCAATCCGGAAGGAGTTATAGCGGATTTGGATTATTTAAGAATTTG
>JAUSNC010000042.1 GCA_030645645.1 Candidatus Parcubacteria bacterium | reverse complement strand
TTGCATTGGGGAGATCCGTCGTTATAAACTCCTCCGGCTTCAGCCTCCGCCTCCCAATTATCAATATTTGCTTGCGTAAGCGGCATTGATACTATTTCTTCGTCAGGACTTCCCGGATACGCAATGCCGGGAGTAAGAGGCAAAGGACAGGTGGAAGACTTAGGGCTATTTAAAAAAGTAAGAGAGGAAGAATCTATTGACTGGTAATAAGCATCACCGCATATCTTGCTGTTTTTAATATCGTTCGCTCTGGCTGTCCCTAAAACAGTAATGCTATTTATATTACTCACGCCTGCTACGCTGATATCTCCTGAAACCACGCTGTCAGTGGCTCCATTTACTGCTCCGTCCGAATACAAATTCCCGTTAATGCGCGTATTATTGGCCATTTCAAGTCCTCCTTCCCCTATTTGAACCCCAAAATAAAACTGGGGATTGATCGTTTCCAATAAAAGTACGGTCTGGGCTTTCCTCCTTATATTATTTATTCCGGCGAAGGAAGTTATTGTTTTTGGATCATTTCCGGAAATAGTTACGGTAGTTGAACCGTTGGAAACTGCCAGATTATAACCGCTGCTTATAGGGAGATTATTTTTTATTCTGTAAATCGCATCTTCTAAACCCGCTTCGGAAAGATAATAGGTCTTTGAAGATAATAATATATTCTTAAGGATTAATTGCTGGCTGTATGTCAAAACGTAAACACTTACGGCGATTCCGAATAAAACCGCCATTATCAGGATGGTTATCAGGAAAGCGGCAAATCCTTTTTGGTTGTTTTTTATAAAAAACATATTTAATAATTGCGTATTGAAACAGTAGTTGTTGCGGCAAGAGAAGCATTGTATTCCGGCCGATTATTTGTATTCTTATACCTTATACTAAATCCTATTTGGACAGTGGTGGTGGCGACAGGGGTAAAATACAAATTATAAACTTCTACCCTGTCCGACGTTAGTGCTTCTGGATCCTGACCCTCTTTTTTAAGACAAAGCTTGGTAGAACAAAGGGAAAAATCTATGAAACTTGTGGCTTCTCCGACAGGCAGATATTTTTTTGTTTCTAGGGAAAGCTGGTTTGCGCCTGTAGTGGGCGTATAAACGCTTTTTGCTTCCCTTATTTCAGAACTCATTATCTCTATAGCTCGCCGAAAATTATCCGACACTTCAGCCATTGCCTTGGCTTTAGTATTGGAATTAACCGCCCAAAAAATAAAGGAAACTACCGATGAAACCACAATAACTAACACTGATACATAAATTATTATTTCTATTAATGTAAAACCCTTTTTCATCTCCAATTGGTGAAATAAGTTACTAATTCAATATCTGCCCCGTCTGGACGGGAAACAATAACTGTTGCCTTTTTAGTATCCGGATCAATGGTTCCTCCTGAAAGAACGATATCCTTATTTTCGTCTCGGCTCACCGAGGAAAATACAATTTGTCTTTGAAAAATCCCGACATTCTCTGTCCCGGAAATCAAATCCCATTTCAAGGGAGATCCGCTTTTCACAGGATAATAAGAAACGTCCAGTGTTAGAATTCCTAAGCCGTCCGTATTCCAGACTGTGCCGTCTCTGAAACTTCTTGCTTCTTCCATTGTCTCCTGCGCTAGGACATCGGCCTGACTTATTTGCCTTACAATAGTTGACGTTTTTAAGGAGAATGTGATCAATTCTAAAAGACCGCCCAAAGTCACCGACAAAATGGCGACTATAACCAGAATCTCAATCACTCCTGTTCCTTTTTTGTTATTTTTTATCATTATTGCAATTGCATTTCTGAAACAAAAACGGAGATTCCCAAGGCTGCCGTACCGTCAGCCGTATAGGTAATCAATGTTCCGGGGTCAGGATCTGAAGACTCTCCGTTTATATCAACAGATAAAGATTTAACGTTATAGCGCCTGTCTCTGGTTATGGAAAACTGAGTTCCGTTAGTCGGATCGTTCAAAAAATGGGTTTGGATTTTTATCTGTTCTGATTGCCCTTCCACAGAAACGGCGCCCTCCCAATAAATCTGGCTTCCTTTCAGATTATTGGCGATGATTATTTCCTGAGTTGTCGGAGAAGCGTCGTAATTAAAAGTTAAAACTATTTTTTCCGTTGCTGTATCGATTATCCGGCCGTATTTAAAATGAGCATGTCTTGAATCTTTTATCCTTGAGGAATCCGAAGCCAGAGAAGGGGCAGTTAAGCTAATTTGGCCGGAGCTTTCAATGTAAACGGTTTTTATTTTGGTTAAATCGTCTTTTAACCTTAGGACGATATTTCCGTTTAAATTGGCTGCTCCGGAAAGACGATTAAATACTATTTCAGAAGATCCGCCATTAATATTTATTGATTCTATTTCCACCCTTCCAAGAATATCATGGCTTTCATCCGAAGCCGGATCACGGTCTGCGTAAGAAGCTCCTTTGAATAAAATATATTTGTTCGGCGAAGAAGAGGCGTTAAAATAAACCCCCCATTGGCTGGCAGACTCGGATGACAGAGTCTTATTCTGCGCCATGCGAAGAACACTGATGATTTCCTCTGTATCGTTTCCTAAATCAGATATTTTCTCAAAAACTCTGAAACCGGCTACACCTATTCCTGCCAGAATAAGTAAAATTGCCACTACTATTATCAATTCAATAAGCGAAAATCCTTTCATTTTTTCTAAATAGAATTAAGCATTGAGTACATCGGTTGGAGCATGGATATGGCGAAAAACCCGATGACTGCGCCGACT
>JAUSNC010000026.1 GCA_030645645.1 Candidatus Parcubacteria bacterium | reverse complement strand
CATAAGCGTCTTTGTATTACCTATTTTGATTATTCCTGTCATTTAGAATATCCCGAGCTTTACTTTACACTTTTAAATTATTTTGTCAAGCTCGTTAGGAGGTTTTCAGAGTTGATTCTTGCCGCATCTGGTTTGGAAAATTCTTTTGCTTTCTGTGACATAGTTTCCATTTCCGAAGGATGAGAGAATAGATACCTTATTTTATCTCTGAAAAAATGAGGAGTCATATTTTCTTTTTCAATAACTATTGCAGCCCCTGTCTTGGCATACGCATAGGCGTTTTTTGACTGGTGATCCTGAGCGGCCTCAGGCAGAGGAATAAGAATGCTCGGCTTTCCTAAAGCGGCAATTTCAAAAATAGATCCTGATCCTGCCCTACTTACGATTAAATCGCATATCTGGTATGCATCTTTAAGATCGGGCTCTTTTAGGAACGGCGATAAATGGTAGTATTTCTGCAAATCATCCGGTATGGCTACTCTTGATTCTTCCCGTATTTGCTTATAGTTATTTTCTCCGCATTGGTGAATTATTTCAAATTCAGCTAAAAGATCGCCTATAATATTCAAGACTGTGTCATTGATCCTTTGGGCGCCTTGTGAGCCGCCAAGAATCAGAATAACGGGCTTTCCCCCTGTTAAACTAAAGACTTCTTTAGCCTCTTCTTTTGAACCCTCAAGGATTTCTTTCCTGACCGGATTGCCGACAGGCGTTGTTTTACTGGGAAGGAAATATTCAGTTTTCGGAAATGCTGTAAAAATATTAGAGGCAAATCGGCTGAAGATCTGATTAGCAAGACCGGGAACCACATCAGATTCATGAATAAATATCGGCGTATGGAGAATTACGCCTGCTGCTGCCGCTGGTATTGATCCGTGCCCTCCTTTGCTGAAAATAAGATTCGGCCTGATAAAAAGGATAAGGAAAAATGCCTGGATAATCCCTATTCCAATCCGTAAAATATCAATTATATTTTTTATAACAGAGCTGACTGAAATATAGCGCCTCAGTTTGCCTGAAAGCACTGTTTTCATAATAACTCCCTCTTGTCTAAGTAAAACTGATGAGAATTCATCCCTTGGGCCGATATAATAAAGTTTTAAATCATCCTGCCGTATTTTTCTAATCTCCCTTACAATCGCAATTATCGGTATTATATGGCCGGCTGTCCCGCCTCCTGTAAAAATTATTTTCATTGGTTTTTTATATATTTAGAAATATTAAGCAATATTCCAAGCGCCGCTAATTCACTTATTATAGCCGATCCGCCGTAACTCATAAACGGCAAAGGAATTCCCATTAAGGGAAGAGCCCGTAAATTAGCCCCTATATTCATAAATGCCTGGATTAAAATCCATATGCCGATTCCAAGGGCAAGCAACTGCAGGAATTTATCAGGCGCATTATCCGCCACCTTGAGTGTCTGCCAGAAAAATACCAGAAAGAGCAGAATTAATACGGCTGCCCCTACAAATCCCGTCTCTTCAGAGAATATGGCGAAGATAGCGTCAGACATTGGCTGGGGTAAAAACCCGGTTTTCTGAATGCTCATTCCTAATCCCAAACCCGTCAATCCTCCTGAGCCAACTGCAATAATCGCCTGCTTCATCTGATAGCCTATACCCATAGGATCTGTTTCAGGATGCAAAAAAACTAGGATTCTGTTAAATCTATAGGGTTCGTATTTTATCAGAAGGCTCAATATTCCCATGCCAAGGCCGGATGTAATTAATATATGAGAAAACGGCGCGCCTGCCGCAAAATAGACGGCCAATGCCGTGAAGGAAATAATTCCAAGAGTGCTGATATCCGGCTGAATGACCAGAAACAAACCGACAATTCCTACAATCCCCAAAAACGGCAGAAGTTTTTCCCGTAAGCCGGCTATGCTGAAAATCTGTTGGAAGAATTCCTTCGCTATTTTAAAAAGATTGAATTTTCCTTTTGATTTCCATGTCCTTTTAATACCGCTGATAATTTCTGTTTTTTCCGCTTTTGAAAGCCAGGCCGCAAGATAAAGTAAAAAGCTAAATTTCAGAAGTTCGGACGGCTGAATGGAGAAAGGCCCTATTATCAGCCAGCGGGTAGCTCCGCCAAAAGAAGTCCCAAAAGGAGGAAGAAAAACCAGAACCATTAAAACAAGATTTATCAATAAAAAAATATGTGCCCATGATTTCAGTTTTTCCAATGGAAAACGGAAAGCAAGAATAAACAAGACTATTCCCGGCAGAAAGCCATAAATGAGCTGATGACTTAAATAATAATAAGGCGTTCCGAATTTCTTTACTGAAACAGATCCGGAGACGCTTGCTAATGCTAAAATACCTAAAACACACAGAATAACTATGACTCCGAATAGAATATAATCAGGTTTGTGTGCTTTATTCATCTTTTTCCGTATATTTTAACGTATTTTTTAAACAAATCACCCCTTTCCTTGTAATCCTTAAATATGCCGAAACTGGGCGAAGCGCAGGATAAAAGGCAGATTTTCCCTTTAGATGTGTTTTGATATGCCAGCTTTACCGCATCCTCCATGTTTTCTACAAAGAAGTGTTTGGGAACTTTTGTTTTTTTGAGCGAAACAATTTTCTTCCATATTTTCCTTCCGGTTGGGGGAAATAATATCACAGTCTTTACATCCCCTTTTAAAACTTCTTTAGCAAGGCCGGTAAAATCATAATAGCGTTCGTGTCCGCCCAGAAAAACGGTTTCAACGTCCTTTCCCAAGGCTCTTATGGCAAAAATAGCCGCTTCGGGGATGGTGGCCAAGGAATCATTATAGAATTTTATTCCCTTATATTCTCCGGCAAATTCAAGCCTGTGAGGAAGTTTTTTAAATCCTTTAACAGTTTTTTCAATAACGGATTCCGGGATCCTGCATAGTCTTGCAACGGCTTTGGCGGCTTCAAAATCCGCTGTATAATATTCCCCTTTAAAAGGAATTTTCTTGGCTGGGGACTTTTCCGCAATTCTTACGACTCTTTTATCGGTGCTGTTGTAAACCAAAAAATCTCTGCTATTTTGATGAACAGTTATATTTTCCTTGGCTCGGATATATTCATTAAAGCTTTTATAATAGTCCAGATGCTCCCTGAAAATATTTAAAAATACCGCAATATGAGGGCTTTTATGTAGATTCATTAATTGATGGGAAGACAGCTCATAAACAAAAATATCGTCTTTATTGGTATTCAGAAGATGTCCTAAAACCGGCTCGCCTATATTCCCAACTAAATGCGCTTTTAATCCCCCATTCTTTAAAGTCCTATAAATCAAAGTAGCGGTGGTGCTCTTACCTTTTGTACCGGTAATTCCGATTATCATTCCTTTGCAATTTTCAAGGAAAATCTCGGTTTGCGATGTTAATTTCTGATTTCTTCCGATAAAGGGTTTTATAACTTTAAAAGCAATGCCTGGGCTTTTGATTACGGCACTGTAATTTTTCAAAAAGGAAAGATATTTTTTCCCAAAATGTAGATTTAATCGTTTGCCGGCGATGATAATTTTTCTTGTCCCAATCGGTAAATTACGGAACTCCTGCTTATCGGCAATTCCGATATTTTTCTGAGGGAATTGTTTCCTTAAAAATCTAAGAGTATCAATCCCTTCTCTTCCGATGCCCAGGATAACTATATTTAATTTTCCGAGATCGTTCAGTTTCATCGTAATCTAAAAATAGCATAGTTTTAAGCATAATTAAAGAATGCAAAAAGCGGCATTGATATACGAATTACTACTGAATGACACGAGTCTTAAAGATAATCGTAAATTCTGAATTCGTATATAAATACCGCTTGCAAAAAAAAGAGGATGGGGTGTGTTTTTAAGATACCGTTGGGTTTATTTAGTATGAACCTTGGGCATCTATTCTGTCTCGGTTTGCTTGTTGCCGTTCTTTGAAGTTATTCTTTATAGAAAGAACGATTCCATTCGGGCCGATGACTAATTTTTCTTTTTCTTTGGGGAAACCAATCACCTTAATCTATCCGCTAAACCTATTAGTGAATAAATTAAGGGGATGGTTTCCATTAAGAAGAAACACTTCCCATCCTTTATCGTAATTTTTAAAGTCCCACTCTTAAGCCTAGAAATCTTTCCGGGCTTAAAAGTAAGAGAGAGTGTATTGATTATTTAATCATTCTTCCACTCTCTAGGGCCGTATCGCCATTCCGCCAAAGAATAAATAGTCTGATATAGTATACCTTTTCCGAAAATGGAACTTTTTCCTTCTTATTAAGAAATGGAAATCATTGTTTTCTTAGGCTACTATTTTCAGACTTTCTACTTGGTGTACGGGGCGATTTACGGCACCGGGAAAACATATCAGTCGCCTGCTCTGCTTTCCTAATGCCGCATATTTCAATTAAATGGTCTAAAGAAAAGGAGACAGAGAATGAACGAATATTTTTTCTTTTTTGATATAAAAGAAATTTTTATCGTTCCTCTGTCTTTCTTCTAAAGTTGATATGGGGTTTGCTGTGCGATTTTTTTCACTCTTATTCGCCAAACACCGATATCTCCCTTTCTTTAAACCATTCTTAGTTATATTTATTTTTCAATTTACTTTAACATACGCAGTATATCATCCTTTACTATACTTGTCAAGTTATTTTCCTTATTCCAGGAAATCATTAGTTTTTTTGACTCGTTTTTTAAGTTGGGGTATTTCGGTAAAATGTTTTTCTTAAAATAATTCAGGAGGAACGGTAAATTTAAATCTCTGTTTTTTTCCAAACTTAGATATAAGGCAGAGAGAATTTCCTTCTTCGTACCAACGCATTCGAAAGGCTTAAATCCCCTTTCCCCCGTCAATTCAAGAAAAACCGGCAGAAGCTCTTTTTTATTAAGAATATCCTGTTTAAAAATTCCTTTTAGAATATTCCTATCAATAAATGGATATAGAATTAAATAAACAAACAGGCATTTCGGGCATGCGCCGCACCATTTCCCGGAAGGCTTATACCGGCCGGAATTAGTTTTTTGCGCTTTATTACAACTTATGAATAAAAGAAAGTATTTCGGATAATTTGCGAATATCTTAGCTATCTGTATTTCATAGAGGGGTCTTAGTAAGCTGAAATATTCCATATCTTTTGCCAGATACTTTTTAGAATATTGGCGGAACATCTGCTCAAATTCAAAAGTTTTTGACCATTGATGGTTCATAATTCGTCCAAGATATTCTACATTACCCTCGTTGGCGCTGTGCTCGTTTGAAAAAACCGCATATTTCCTATCAAACAGGACTCCAAGTAATACGCTTAAGAAGGCTAAATATGCTGAAAATGGAGTATGACCGTTGAGATAACCTTTTTTATTCAATAAAAGGAGGTTTTTATCAATTATTCTGGAAATACTGATTTGCCGGCTACAGCCTGCAGCTTTCATCATTCCCAGTGAGGAAGCGGAAGGATTTAAAGAGAAACAACTCAAATTCTTCTTTGTCTTTTTAAGGATTTCAAGGGTTACGGCGGAATCCTTACCTCCTCCTACAGCGGCCAGAAATCCCTTATTATTTAGTTTTCTGGTATATAAGAGGCCGGAACTTTTTCCTTTTGCCTTTATAGATAGGAAATTTGAATTCCTGAAATTAATCTTGTTCTCAAAAAAGAATTGCCCCATTCCGTTTAATATCAGGTTCCTCCACCAGTTTTGCTGAAAAACATCCAAAGATCCTGCTTCAATGATTATTTCAGGAGAACAGACTGCTTTCCAATAGCTCGGTATTTCAATCATTCCCAAATGGAAAACAAAATTATTCATTACCTTCTCCCCTATTGCGTTTATTCTTCTTCCATTAATGCCTTTAATAATTACTTTCGGAGAAAAGGAAATACCGGGTTCAATATGAAAATTAAAAGACATCTCTAAATTATTATTTGAGATGCGATAACTGTAGCTTTTGTAAAAAAATCTGGGATACTTTTTTCGGAGCTTCTTTGCTTTTTGATTGAATTTCACCATATCGTTTATTACCCAAGCAAACGTATGCCAAGCCCTATTGCCGCCATAACCACCCCAATTATCCAGAATCTCATCGTTACCTTGTAAGGAGGCCATCCCTTGGCCTCAAGGTGTAAATGAATGGGCGCTGCTAGGAATACCTTTTTATGCCGGAACCTTTTTGATGCAAGCTGGATTATTACTGATAATGCTTCCAATAATAATAAAAAGCCTATTATTGGAAGAACTAAAAATGAATCAGTAAGAAAGGCAATAACCGTCAAAGCGGCGGTAAGGCCCATTATTCCGGTTTCGCCCATATAAAAGCGGGCAGGAGGTATATTAAACCACAAGAAAGCGAATAAAACTCCTATTATTACTGCGCAGAAGGCGGCAATATCAATCTGACCAAGGAATAAAGCTATACCGGCGAATGCGCCGAATATGGAAACAAAAACTCCTCCGGCCAAACCGTCAATTCCGTCTATTACTCCTCCTGTATATGTTGCCAGCATAGTGAAGATAAAAAGAGGTATGTACCAGATCCCGATGTAGACATCGCCAAATCCGGGAATATGCAGACTTGACCATCCCAGTTTGGCAAAGAACCACCAGGCGCCGATTAAACCTATTAAAATAACTAAAGAAAGGCGGTAACGCAAACTCAAACCTCCCCCAATGTATTTTCCTCTTCCATAAACCTGAAGTAGGTCATCCGCCAATCCAACTAGAGAAGCTCCCGCTAAAGCGAAAATTGGCAGCCAAGTCTGGGGACGGCTGAAAAAATTAAGCTTTTGAAAATACCAGATGCCAGTTTTCGAAAGCATTAAAAAGAGGCCTGCCAGAAATAGCGGAATCACCAGAATTAAAATACCGCCGAATCTCGGCACATGGGTTTCGCCCTCTGAGTGGAATTTTTGGAAAATAGGCGTTCCTCCTCCGTCAATCGCCTTAGTTCTCACTTCTTTACGCCACAGTTCATATTTGTATAAAAACTTAATAAGAAAAGGGGCGGCAATAAAAGCAATAAGAAATCCCAAAGAACCCAATGTAAATATTTTGATTATATTTATTGCTGTATCGGGAGTGATATAGAAAAAACTTTCCATAACTAATAATTAATTTAGATATTTACCAGCGGTAGGATTCCTCCACCCAGTTTATCAATTTCGTCATCTCTAAAAATCGGTCATCCGAACTTAAAACTACGTTTATCAGATATCCTCCGTTATTCGGATCCTTTAAAACTATAATCAGGCATCCTTTAGCTTCCGGCGTCCATCCTGTTTTCCCGCCGATTATTCTTTTTCCCCAATTTTCTTCTGTTTTTAAAAGCTCATTGGTGTTTTCAAGCTTATGGTGAAAAACGCCGTCAGTGTACAGATAATAATCGGTTTGCGATAAAATATCCCAGATAAGAGGGTTTTTCAGTAATAATTCAGTCATTCTACTAAGATCTTTTACGGTTGAATAATTCAAATATTTTGTGGCAGTCGCATTTTCCTCATTAAGGCCTGTTGGATTGACAAAATGCGTATTCTTCAAGCCCATATTTTTTGCCTCCATATTCATCAGATCAACAAAGCTTTCAACCCCTATAACCTCTGCTAATGCATAGGCCGCGTCATTGCTTGATTCCATTAAAAGCGGATAAAGAAGTTCCGAAACCTTGATATTTTCTCCCGCTTTCAATTGGCCGAATTCTTCATCCTGGTCTATGGCATCTTTGCTTATAGAGACTATTTCATCAAGACTGTAGTTTTCCAGAACAACATACGCCGTCATTAATTTTGTTAAAGAAGCAATCGGTAATATCACATCACCTTGCTTTTCAAAGAGACTTTTTTCTGAATTTGTTTCTTTATTCAGATGAATTGAAATAGCAGCTCTGGCTCCTAATTCAAGATTTTCTATATTGCCTTTTTTAATGGGTTTAGCTGATTCCAGCTTCTGCGATAAAACCGCTTCCTGGGCAGAAGCGTTGAGTATTTTATCTTCGTAGGCAAAACTGGTACCTGCAAAATAATCTTCCAAAGTGAAACTAAAGGAATTTAATCCCCACCAGAGAGGAAAGCTTATTACGATTGCGGCTAAAAAATATTTAACTGATTTCATTTTTTTGGTTTTTTCGCCTTTTTTGGCTGTAAAATTGATAGTCTTTGATCAATTCTTTCCATATCCCGCGGGAATAGCGTGGCTTCTCTTATATTCTCCAAACCGAGTATCTGTTTGGTTATTCGTTCAGATCCCCAGGCAAATCCGCCTTCAGGGGGCATGCCGTATTTAAATGCCTGAAGATAGAATTCAAAATCTTTGGGCTTGTTCCCCCATTTCTTAATATTATCTTCCAGCATCTTATACTCGTTTATTCTCTGCCCTCCTGTAACAACCTCCAGGCCTTTGTATAAAAGGTCAAAACTAAGGGTTTCTAACGGATTTTCCGGATCAGGGAAAGTATAGAAAGGTCTTTTCCTGCCAGGAAAATGGGTTGCAAAAACAGCTTCAGACCCGTGATTTTCCTTTGCCCATAAGCATATGTCTTTCTCGTCTTCCGGGGTCAAATCCATCTCTCCCCGGTTATCCCTTCCTTTTGTTTTAAAAATTATCTCCTGTATCTCGCTTATCCTTAATCTAGGAATTTTTTGGCCAATTTGAATATCAGGATTGCCGTACATGGCGAGTTCTTTGGATCTGTTCTTTTGCAGGTCAGCAACCATATTTTTCAATATGGTTTCACAAACATCCATTAAATCTTCCCAGGAGTTTATAAATCCCATCTCTGCATCCAAACTTACAAATTCACAAATATGACGTGTTGTTACGCTTGGTTCAGCTCGGTAGACTCGGGTAATAGTAAAGACTCTTTCAAATACTCCAATTAAAATCTGTTTGTAGAATTGGGGGCTTTGGGCGAGATATGCGTTATATTTGAAATAGTCAACATGGAAGACTTCAGATCCTCCTTCGGTTGCGCCCGGAACCAATGTTGGAGCCTGAAACTCGGTAAATCCGAGATCAGACAATGTTCTTCGGAAGCTGGAAATTATCTCTTCCTGGACTTTAAATATAGCCTGTATTTTTTTATTGCGGAGAGTTAAAGGCCGCCAGTCCAATAGACTGGGCAGAGTCATTTTCATATCCACCAAGTCAAACGGCAGGACTTCGGCTTTAGAAACTATCTTTATTTCCTCCGCCTTCAATTCCACATTTCCGGTTTCCAGTTCAGGGTTTACCATTCTGTCCGGCCTTTTCTTAATCTCACCTTTTATTTCCAAAACACATTCATTATTAATATCTTTTGCAAGTTCAGAAGAAGAGACTACCTGAATAATTCCTGATCTGTCGCGCAAATCAAAAAAAACTATTCCTCCGTGATCTCTCCGGACAGTCATCCATCCTGCAATTCTCACTTTTTCCCCTATATGTTTCGGGGTTTCCGAATTAAGAATTCTTTCCATAAATTAATTTGACTCGCTTAAATATTTCTTAATTTTATCCACTATTTCTCCCGGAGTATAACCGGTCTTAATTAAATAATCCTTAACCCCTAATTTAATAGCCTCTTGTTTAGTTTCAGGGTCATCATAATTACTAAATACTAGGACAGGCAAGGAAGATATTGCAGAATCATTTCTTAAGGATTTTAAAAAGAAAATTCCATTGCCACGGGGAAGTAATATATCTAAAAGTATCAGATCAGGTTTCTCTGTTTTTGCCATTTCCAAGCCTTCTTCGGCTTCAGAGGAGGCAATAACATCAAAACCGGTTTTAATAAGCTTTTCCTGATACATTTCAGCCAGAATTTTTTCGTCTTCAACTATAAGGATTTTTTTCATAATGATTAGTGGTTATTTAATATAGCAGATTTAAAACTTCTTTAAAAATTGTGCCATCTCTCCTGGTTTTACCGGGATCTCTATAAAAAAAGTAGTTCCCTTGCCTCTGCCTTTTGATTCCGCCCATATCCTCCCATTATGCATTTCAATAAATTTTTTAGCCACATATAATCCTACGCCTGATCCTTCTGTCCAAAGCTCTTGTCCCACCTTTCCTCTACTGAAACTTTCAAAAAGACGTCCTTTTTCTTCTTCAAGTAAACCTTCTCCTGTATCTTTAATCTCAATAAGAATATTTTTTCCTCCTTTATATTCTATATTTTTCAGGGCAATACTGACTGTAACCGAGCCGGTATTTGTGTACTTTATCCCGTTATCAATTATATTCATAATAACTTGTCGCATTTTCTCTATATCAAATAAAATTTTAGGCAATGGTTTTTTTGGCTTCTCCCAAATCAGATCAATATTTTTCTTTTTTGCGGTTATACTTAGATCATTGACTATGCTTGAAATCAAAACTTCTAGCGAACCTTTATTTAATTCCATCTCCGCCCGACCGGATTCAATCTTGGAAAGATTAAGAATATCATTGACTAATTTAATCAATCTTTCGTTGGAGTTATAAATATTTTCAACCGGCTTCCTCATCCGCTGGTTTAATTTCCCATAGGTCCCTTCAAGAATCATTGATAGGTATCCTTTAATTGCCGTTAAAGGAGTCCTTAACTGATGCGAAGCTATTGAAATAAATTCCGTTTTTGCCTTTGATATGCGCTCAACCTCTTTTCTGGTTTCGATTTCCTTCAAGGTACTTTTAATGAGCACGTATCCAAAATATACGAAAATCACTATAATTACCCCTTTTATAAATTGAAGAGTTTTATCTGACGTGAAGAGAATTGCATCTAGGGAAAGCAAAATGGCAATAAGACTGATGAATAGACTTGTTATAATAATTTTAATGCCGAATAATTCTTGTTTAACTATTGCATAACCGGTGAATCCAAGAAGAAAAATAGTTGAGTAATTTCCGATTAAATAATACGGAAAATCGGTGTATTTTGAAGCTAAAATAACATTAAAAATTAAATTTAATATTACAAAAATAAAAAATCCAATTAAAAAATATTGAGTTTTAAGTTTTTCGGTATTTTTTAAGGTATAATATTTTTTGAAAATTAACCAAGAAAATAAAATCGTTATTATAAAGATTATTGCATTTATAAAGTTAATGCCAAATCCAAATACGGGTGATACCCCCCATTCCTTAAATACAACATCTTTAACATGAAAATCCGTAAAAAGTGTAATAAATGCAGCAATCGTAATACTACTTAATACAAAGATATCAAAATTATAAATATTTTTACCTTCACTTGGAAAAAATTTTGTAAAATAATACACACTTAAAAGAAATAAATATACCGGAATATATGCCAACTTTGATAAAATTATAGCTTGTTCTCTATGAACAGATAGACTTGCAAAATAGACCAATGTAATCCACGACAGAACTGAAATTGTTATTAGGAAAAATAAACGGTTAACTTTAGCATTTTTGTTGGAAAATAAAATCCAAAGCGCAAACCAGATACCTAAAATATCAA
>JAUSNC010000018.1 GCA_030645645.1 Candidatus Parcubacteria bacterium | reverse complement strand
GGCGGAGGCGCTGGATCTGGCGCCGTCCCAGAATTCGCCAGGATAGCAAAGGAAATGAATGTAATAACTTTTGGAATTTTCACAATGCCTTTCAAATTTGAAGGGGATAAAAAATATCAGGTTGCCAGGAAAGCTATTGAGAGGGTTTCTCCTAATTTGAATGTTCTCCAGGTTTTCCCGAATGAACTGATATTCCGGATAATAGACAAATCTACACCGTTTCAAAAAGCTTTCTCCGCTGTGAATAAAAAAATATTGGATAATATTGAGGGGCTGATAGAAACTATCTATTTGCCGGGACTGATAAATATAGATTTTGCCGATCTTAAAGCCATATTAGAAGGAAAGGGTAAACTGGCATATTTGAATAATGCCGAAGCTGAAGGAGAGAACAGGGCAGAAGAAGCGGTGAAAAAACTGGTTTTAAGCCCGCTTAATGAATATGTTTTACCGGATGATTCCGGCGATAATACTAATTCCTTTCTGGCGGATAAGATATTGTATAATATTTGCTCCGACAAGGATCTTGGCATGCAGGAGGTTGAACAAATCAGCAGAACAATCCATAATTTCAATAAAAAAGCGAAAATTATATTTGGCATATCACAAGATTCAAAATATAAGAATAAGATAAAAATAACTCTGCTTGCCACCGGAGAGATAAATAAGAAACCTAAGAACAAAAAAAAGAAAAAAAATAACGTAGCTTCCGCAGAAAAACCGGAAAAGCCGGATAAAGGAGTTAATTTAAAAGAGGAAGAGAAAATAAAACTTCCCCCGGTTAAAGCACAGACTGTCAAACTTAAGACGAAAAAGAAAGTGAAAATTATAAAAACCGCCAACGCAAAAATAAAACCATTAAAAAAGGCGAATAAAAAACCTGTCCGCAAAAAGGTCAGCTTAATTAAAAAAACCGAGAAAGAAGTTGTGGAAGGCGGTGCTGTTTTAAAGATCAGGAGAACGGCGCTTGATCTGAAGCGTGAGGCTGAAGAAACGGAAAAAAAGATGCTTGAAGAAGAAAAGAAATGGGATATACCGGCATTTTTAAGAAGAAAACAGGAAAATAATTAATATGGTAACAAATATCAAAAAAGCAGTTATATTAATAGCGGGCCTTGGCACAAGATTCCTTCCTTTGTCAAAAGTATTTCCAAAGGAGTTTTTCCCTTTGGTTGACAAGCCGATAATCCAATATCTGCTTGAGGAAGCTTTGGATTCCGGAATAAAGGAAATTATTTTCGTAGTAAAACCCAACGGGCAGAAAGAGAAAATTTTAGATTACATTCAAAATAATCAAAAGATAGAAAAGATACTAAAAGAGAAGAAGAATGAAACCCTTCTGGCGGAATTAAAGAAAGTCACCGATATCGCCGAGAATTTTGAATTCTCATTCGTAGTTCAAAAGGAGCCTTTAGGCGACGGAAATGCTATTTTAATGACAAAAAAGTTAGTCGGGGACGAACCTTGCGCAGTATTTTTCTGCGATGATGTGATTGACTCAAAGATTCCGGCGCTGTCCCAGCTCGTACAAATTTTCAAAACATGCCAGAAGCCCATAATCGGCTTAAAAAAGATAAGCCGCGTCAAATTGCCCCATTATGGTGTTGTTGACTCAGAAATCATAACTTCCAGACTTCATAAAGTAAAAAATATAATTGAGAAGCCTCCCTTTGATACTGCTCCCTCTGACCTTGCAATAATCGGAAGATACATAATAACTCCCGAAGTTTTTGATTATTTAAAGAAAGCCGTTCCGAATAAAAAAGGAGAGATAATCTTGGCTGATATTTTGTCAAAAATGGCCTCCGATGCTAAAATGATTTACGGGTATGAATTGGACGGACAATGGCTTGAATGCGGCGACAAGCTTCGCTGGCTCAAGTCAAATCTCTATCTCGGACTGAAACATCCTAAATTCGGCGATGAATTGAGAAAATTCTTAAAAGAAACAGGATCAATATGAACACAACGGAAAATATTGAAACAAAAGAAGTAAAAATAGACATATTAAAGGAAATTTATAAAGAGCGTTCTGTTGATGCCAGAAAATATGATTATGGCATTCTATTAGTTATAGGAGGGTCGGATTTTTATAGCGGCGCTCCGGCATTGGCTTCTTTGGCGGCCAGCAAGAGCGGCGTAGATATGGTAAGAATTATTGCCCCAAAGAGAGCGGCTGATATAGTGGCTTCTTTCTCGCCGAATCTTGCCGCATATCCTTTGGACGGAAAATGGCTGTCAAAAGAACATGTTGCAATATTGGTTTCTATGACTGAAAGTGCCAAGGAGGTGGCGCGGGGGAATGTTGCAGTGGTAATCGGAAGCGGAGTGGGAAGATCTGAGGAAACTCAGGATGCGATCAGGGAATACCTTTCCCAGATTTCTATTCCGGCAATAATAGATGCTGATGCTATTTTTGCCGTCGCCAAAGATCCTAAGATATATCAGGGCAAACCTTTCCTTTTTACGCCGAACCGCTATGAATTTTACGTATTGACGGGAAGTGAAGTCACAAATAAAGAAGGAGATGTTTCTCTGGAAGAAAGAATCAGATTAGTAAAGGAAAAAGCGCTGGAATACCAAACTACGATTCTGTTAAAAGGTAAAACTGATATTATTTCAGACGGAAAAGAAGTATTTTTAAATAATATAAATTCAAAATATATGACAGTCGGGGGCATGGGAGACACTTTATCCGGAATTGCGGGCGCTATGGCGGCAAGAGGCGTTGATATGGTAAAAAGCGCCTGCGGTGCCGCTTACCTCAATACCGTGGCTGGAGAATCAGCAGGGAAGAAATTAAAGGAATCAACCGTTGCCACTGACTTAATAGATGCCATTCCCGAAATCTTATTAAAAATAACGTAGTTTCCAGTTTAAAAATAATACAAATATGAGCACTATATACGATTTATCAGATAAAGTCGCAATTGTAACAGGAGCCAGGAGGGGAATGGGAGAAGCCGATGCCTTGGCCCTGGCTAAAGCCGGAGCAAAAGTGGTGGTTGCGGATATTTCTATTGAAGATTGCGAAAAAGTGGTGGAGGAAATAAAAAAACAGAAAGGAGAGGCGATTGCCGTCAAATGCGATGTAACTAAGAAAGCCGACGTTGAAAAAATGGTTCAGGCGGCAGTTGAGAAATGGGGAAAATTAGATATTCTAGTCAACAACGCCGGCGTGGCGGAATTCAAGCCGTTTTTAGAATTAACTGAAGAAGAATGGGACAAGACCATAGATGTAAACCTGAAGGGATATTTTCTATGCTCGCAGGCGGCCGCCAAGGAAATGATAAAACAGAAATCAGGAGTAATCGTCAATATAGCTTCAATTGCAATGGGCCAGGTGGGAGTGGGATTCCCGAGTTTTATTCATTATTGCGCTTCCAAAGGCGGAATTGCTGCAATGACGGAAGCCATGGCTTTGGATCTGGCGCCATATAATATAAGAGTCAATGCCATTGCGCCAGGAGTCATAGATACGCCGATGGTTGATTCTATGAAAAACGATAAAGCTACAATGGACAGATTAATGGCCCGCATACCAATGAAGCGCATGGGTAAAGTGGAGGAGATCGCAAATCCGGTGGTATTTCTGGCTTCGGATGCTTCCTCATATATGACAGGTTCCATTATTGTTATTGACGGAGGATGGCTGTCAGGTTAATTTTTTACTAAACAGCTATAAATAAATGCTTTTCACTTTATCAAGATTAAGTTATCTCGGTCTTTCATTAAGTTTTGGATGGCTCAGCTGGCGTTTTTGGAATAATTACAGAAAAGAGAAAGATACTATTTCTGAAAATTTCTCCAATTTTCAATTTTTCCTCGCAATAGGAACATTTTTGTTCTTTCTAGAAACATTTGTTCCAATTTCTGATTTTGTATTCAAGGAATGGCTCTGGATAGCCGGCCTTTTTTTTGTCAATACAGGATTTTCCTTTGCAGGCTACCTTGTCTTTTATCTTAGGTTTCCCAAGATTCCGCCGGCTTTCGGATTCAGGGTTTTTTTCATATGGGGAACAGCAATAATGTTTTCAACCGTTGTTTTGCCGATAAGGTTCTTTGTTTTCCCGGATGGACAGATTGAATTATTTCTTCCTCCGCTTACAGCTATTATGACTTTCGGGTTAATCCTGGTAACTTCACTGCCTTTGGGAATTATAATCATCAAACAGGCTTTAACTTTAAAATCGCAAAAAGAAAGGATAAAGTCCCTGAGCTTGGGGGTTACCTGCCTTGCAGGGGTGACGGCAGCTCTGTTTTTTACGCTTATTTCCACATTAGAATTGCGTCTCATTCTTTCCATTATTATGGTTTTAGGTGTTATATTTTTATCCAGATTTGTCACTCAGGGAAAAATTCCTGAAGTAAAATGAGTAATCAAAAAATAAAATCTGTAAACGCCAGAGAAATTTTTAATTCAAGAGGGGAGCCAACTGTTGAAGTAGATATTATCACAGAGGCCGGATTGTTCCGCTCTGCGGCACCTTCAGGCGTTTCCAAAGGCATTAATGAAGCTTTGGAATTAAAAGACGGAGGGCAAAGATACGGCGGCAAAGGGGTTTTAAGAGCAATTAGAAATATAAAGGAGATTATTACTCCAAAGATAATCGGCTTAAATGCGCATGAGCAGGAGAAAATAGATAAATTACTGATAAAACTGGATGGCACAGAAAATAAGTCAAAGCTGGGAGCAAATGCAATCATAGCTGTTTCAATGGCGGTTTGCAGGGCAGGAGCAGAGTCTCAAAATCTTCCTTTATGGAAATGGATTTCAAAGATATCTAAAACTAAATCTAGCTTGCCCTTTCCCTTTATTCTATTTATGGAAGGGGGATTGCACGGCAGAGGTAATTTTAGCATTCAGGAGATCATGGCCGTTTTTTCAGCCAAGTCCTTTAAAGAGAGTTTTAATAAAGGAAAAAAGGCTTTCCGCAGATTGGGAGTAATCCTTAAGGCGGAATATAGAAAAGAATCAATTCAATTAGGATCAGAAGGAGCTTTCACCCCTGCGTTTAAAAAGACCGAAGATGCCCTTGAATTAATTATGAGGGCGGCAGGCAATGAGAAAATCGGGATTATACTTGATGCTGCTTCTTCAACTTTTTTTAAAAACGGGAAATATTATTTTGAGGGCAAGATTTTAAGTAGAAAAGAACTTTTAGCTTTTTATTCGGGGATTTGTAAAAAATATCCTATTCTGGCAATTGAGGATCCGTTTTCCGAAGAAGACTGGCCCGGCTTTTCACAGATAGTTAAAACTCTTGGAAGAAAAATCATTATCATAGGTGATGATTTAACCGTTACTAATATTAAAAGGATAAAAGAGGCCAAGATGAAGAGCGCTTGTAATGGAATAGTCTTAAAACCAAATCAGATTGGTACGGTTTCTGAAATTATCGCCGCCTCAAAATTAGTTAAATCCTACGGTTGGAAAATGATAGTTTCCCATCGGGGAGGCGAGACCCAGGATGATTTTATTTCCGACCTAGCAGCCGGTATTGGCGCTGATTTCATTAAAGCCGGGGGACCAGTTAAAAAAGAAAGACTGGTAAAATACAACCGTTTATTAAAAATAGAAGAAAATATATGAATTTCACCAAAGAAGAATTAAAAAATATTTTTCAGGAAATATCAACCCCGATTGAACCAAAAATATTGGAAATCCTCGGCCGCGATATTGACGAGAGAAGCAAGGAAATAGTAAATTATCAGATTCTAACTGGTGGCAAAAGACTCCGCCCTATTCTGGCTATTTTAAGCTGTCTGGTTATGGGTAAAAGCGCTGAACATGCTATAGCTCCAGCCGCCGGGATTGAAATTATACATAATTACAGCTTAATGATAGATGACATAATAGACAACAGCGTTTTACGCAGGAAAAAACCTACAACATGGTTTAAATACGGCAAATCCATTGCCCAGTGTATTGCAGTCCATTATTCCGCGGCAGTCCCGCAGGCGGCAAACCTATCAAATAATCCGGCTTTAATATCTGAAATATTTTCAAAAGCCATGAAGGTATCCGCTGACGGAGAGATTTTGGATATTCTTTTTGAACAGAGAGGCAGGGAAGACGAGCCTTATGTTGTAAAAAACAGGTTTCTAAATATAAATGCAGACAATTACATTGATATGATCAAAAAGAAGGCCGCTTTTTTATTTCAAGCAAGTACTGAAGTCGGGGGGATATCAGCAAAAGCAAGTGAGCCAGATTTAAAGGAATTAAGAGATTACGGCTATAATTTAGGAGTCGCTTTTCAGATAAAAGACGATATTTTGGATATCTTCGGTAAAGAAGAAACCTTTGGAAAGGAAATAGGCAAAGATATTATTGAAAGAAAAATGGGCAACATAGTTCTTCTTTTTACATTAAAGGACCTTTCTCCTATTGATAAAGTGAAATTTCTAAGGATTCTCCGGGAAGAAAGGCGCCAGACCCAGGATTTCCAAGAAGTCTTAGAACTTATTCAAAGAGCCCAAAGCTATCAAAAAGCAAAACTTCTCGGAGAGAAATATATATTAAAAGCAAAAGAAAGTTTGGTTAAATTACCGCAGAATAAATGGAATAAGGTACTCAGCGATATTGCCGATATGGCCATGGAAAGGGAAAAATAATATGAAATTTTATGGACACAGAATATGAAGCAAAGTTTGTGAATATAAATAAGGATGAAATAAGAAAGAGATTAGAAACAGCAAGTGCTGAACTCATAAAGCCGGAATTTATGCAGAAGCGAGTTGTTTTTAACTTACCGAATAAATCAGATGGTTTTTATTGGGCAAGAGTCAGAGACGAAGGGGATAAAATTACAATGAGCTTTAAACAAACCTTCAGCGAACAGAAAATAGAAAATCAAAAAGAAGTTAGCTTAGTTATTAATGATTTTAAAAAAGGCGTTGAATTTCTAGAAGCAATCGGTTGCCAGAGAAAAGGTTATCAAGAAACAAAGAGAGAGATTTGGGAATTAAATGGAGTTGAGATTTGCATTGATGAATGGCCGTTTTTAGAACCATTCATAGAAATTGAAGGTAAGTCAAAAGAAGAAGTCAAAGAGGTTGCCCAAAAATTAGGTTTTGATTATTCAAAAGCCCGGTTTTGCGCAACCGGTTTGCTATA
>JAUSNC010000017.1 GCA_030645645.1 Candidatus Parcubacteria bacterium | reverse complement strand
GAAACATTTTCTTCCCGTTGAATGTACATACCCACGGCTCTTTGCTCTTTGATTCAACCTGCCGCATAAATTCATCTGTTACGGCAATGGAAATATTAAAATTATTGATTTCTCCTTCGTTTTGCTTGCAATGGATAAAGTCCAAAATATCGGGATGATCCACTCTCATTACTCCCATATTGGCACCATGCCTTCCCTGTTGCTTTATCACTCCGAAAGCCTGGTTATAAACTTTTAAAAAGGAAACGGGGCCGGAAGCCACTCCCCTTGTTTTTTTCGCTATTGTGCCTGCGGGCCGAAGCATATGAAAAGGAAAACCCAACCCTGATCCGGCCTGTTGTAAAAGAGAAGCGTCTTTCAAAGTTTGAAAAATTCCTTCCATACTGTCTTCTATATGCAGAACAATGCAATTTGAAACTACTGGAGTAGAAGTGCCCGCATTAGCCAATGTTCTGCCGCCGGGAAGAAACTCAAAATTGACCATCATCTCGTAGAATTTTTGTTCAAGATCGCTGATTTTTTTCTGTTTTGCTCCGTATTTCTTTTCTATCTTTGCCATGGCTTTTGCCACCCGCCTGAACATATCTTCCGGAGTTTCCAGTACTTCATCTGTTTTTTCGTTACGCAAAAGATACCTATTGGCAATTACTTTTAAAGCATTAACCGATAAAGGCAATTTTGTAACTCTGCCTGACAATATCTTCTTCTTTTGTTCTCTTATTCTCTGGTGCTCCTGCCTGTAGAGAATGTAAGCTTTGGCGGATTTGGTGAAACCGGCTTTCATGATGGCAATTTCCACCATATCCTGGATGTCTTCCACATTCAGAGGGGTGCGCCTCCCTCCATAGAACTTATTCAACATCTCCACTACCATGTCAGAAATAACTTTTGGCTTCTCACCGTTGAATTCGGCCATCGCCTGGCCGGCTTTCAAGATAGCACTGGTGATTCTTTCCTGGTCAAACGGAATAGTTTCTCCGTCTCTCTTTTGAATATACTTTATTTTAGTTTTTACCATGATAGTAGAGATTTTATCTTTCTTTATTGATTAAAATATTAACCTATTTTAGCAAAAATAAAAAGAGTCAACAAATTTGATATCTCTTTCTATTTTTAAAAGATGCAAATTTTATTTTTCCTGCTTCCTGACTCTTTGGAATCTTTTTTCCACAACCTGCCAGTTTAAATTGGCAAAAAAATCTTCAATATAGCTTTTTCTGTCAGATCCGTAATCTATAAAATACGCGTGTTCGTAAACATCCATCACTAATAAAGGACTTGTTCCCCAGATACCTCCTTGATTATGCAAATCACAGAGATAATTGCGCAATTTACCGTCATTGAAATCATAGGCCAATACAACCCATCCCCTGGCCGCCATTCCTATCGCCTTAAATTCTTCCTGCCAGTTTTCAAAAGTCCCGAAATCATTCTCTAAAGCTTTTACGATTTCTCCCTCTGGCTTTCCCTCGCCACCCAAAGCGTCAAAATATGCTTCATGTAAAAGAATGGCATTTGCTGAAAAAGTTTCTTCTATTTTTAAAGATCTTAAATCGCTGAAAGTGGCGTTAGCCGATGATTTATCAGTCTGTTTTAATCTTTCTTGGATTTCCTGCCATTTTTTAACATAGCCTCCGTAAAGTTTGTCGTGATGTATTGAAATACTTTTTTCTGAAATCCCTTTTAATTTTGAAAAGGACAATTTTTTCTCTTCGCTATAGTTTTTCATATTTTTATTTTAAAAAACCTTATGGCTTTTTATTATATCAAAACAAAAGACTGCCTTCAAAGGCAGCCTGTCAAGCGCTGATTATAATTGGTTGGGCTAAACTTGTTTTAGTCCAAAGCCCATTTATTTACTCTGAAGAATTGAATCCAAAGTAGCTTTTAAATTTTCGTAAGAGGTGGCTCCCTGCATCATTGTTCCGTTTATAAAATTTGTAGGCGTGCCGCGGACTCCTGCTTTCATACCTTCTTGATAATCTGCTTCTACTTTTGACTTATATTTCCTTTCAGCCACGCAATTATCAAATTGCGCCTTATTTATTCCTATATTCACCGCCAATTCACCATAGAGCGCACTACCCAGTCTTAATTGATTTTCAAACAAACCTTTTTTAAACTCCCAAAACTTACCTTGTTCGGCGGCGCATTCTGACGCCTCGGCGGCCGGTCTGGCATTTTGATGAATTTGGTCCAAAGGAAAGTGCTTGTATGCCAATAAAACATTATCCGAATAATCTTTCATTATCTGTTGGAGTATTACGTCAAATGTAGCGCAATAAGGGCATTGAAAATCGGAAAATTCAACAATCGTCACTGGCGCGTTAAGATTGCCGATGAAATGATCTTTCTCGGTAAGTTCCGGGATATATGCCGGCTTTCCCCAATTGGAAGCGATAAAATAGATAATAGCACCGGCAATTAAAATGACGCCGATTGTTAAAATAGCCGTATATTTTCTATTCATATAAATTAATTATAGCTTTAAGAAAAAGAGTGGTCAATTTGATTATTTTAAAATTTTAATAAAAAATGATTAAAATTAAATTGTTTCAGTTGGGATATTGCCTTTTATCTTTTTTAATTCTTCGTAGATAAGGAATGAATAAATTACAAAGAAAGGACTTAAAAATAAACTAAAAATATCTCCTGAAAGATCGTTTCCCAATAGAAATGCTGTGATAATCTTAGGTATAAGGACTATAACTAACACAATTAGACCTCCGGCGAAATATTTTAAAAAAACATCCATAGCGTATCCGCTCACTAGTTTTTTGCTTCTGGAAAGAGCTTTCATTCCGTAAGTATCTTCAAAAATCGCGATAAACATGGAAAACCCATACCAAATAGAAAATATAATTCCAGGTATTATTAAAAATATAAAACCTCCTAATACAATTAATAGGGTTAAAATTGAAACAATACCAAGCCGACCTATTTTTTTATAGGGTTTCAAAAATGATTCTTTAATATCGCCTTTGTGATTACGCTCTCCGACGGCATATATAACAGCAAGGCTTGCCCAAAAAGCGAAAAACAGCGATAGAACAACCCCGATTATAACTAAAACAAAAGATACAGTACCCGTAAAAATAATACTGCTTGCTCCAAATATAATACGCAAAGTAAAAGGAATAAGCATTATTCCGGTTAAAACTAAAAACTTTTCCTTATATATCTGCCACGTTCTTTTTAATAATTCTACTGTTCCAGGCAATGAAGCTTTCTTTGGTTGTTTATTATTCATAATTTTATTATTTCCGGTTGAAAATATTCATTAATTTTTATTTCAATAGGAATTATTTCCTTTATTTTACCATTTCTAATTAAAATTTTCAGTAACAGCCCTTTTTGCGTCTCTTCCGAAAATCCTTGATCAAATACAAAATTACCAAGGGAATAAGCGATAAATCTGTTATTGTATTTTTCCGTTGGCTGGACTACATGAGGATGATGGCCAATTACCAAGTCGGCACCGTTATCAATCGCCGTATGACTAATATTTTTTTGAAATTGATTGGCCTCTAAGGCATATTCGTCCCCGTAATGAAACGAAACTATCACTATGTCCGCCGTTTCTTTCGCTTTTTTCACATCTTCTTCCATTCTTCCCTTTTCCAACCAGCTTATTCCAGAATTATCTCCTGTAGCACCCCAATATGGCGAACCTAAATCAGTATAGGCCAAGAATGCAATTTTTATCCCTTTTATTTCCTTAATTAAAGGAGTATACGCTTCTGTTTCTGAAAATCCTCCGCCAATATAATTTATTC
>JAUSNC010000006.1 GCA_030645645.1 Candidatus Parcubacteria bacterium | reverse complement strand
AAGGAAGTTCTACTTGAGATGTTTAAGACCGGGGCTGATCCCTCAAATATAATAGAGGGAAAGGATTTAACTATGATTACAGATGAAGTTGAAATTAAAAATATAGTAAAAGAAGTCATTTCCCAAAATCCTGCGGCAGTTGCTGATTTTAAAAAAGGAAAGCAAAATTCCTTGCAGTTTTTGGTGGGCCAGGTTATGGCAAAATCAAAAGGCAAGGCCAAACCGGAATTGGTGCAGAAGCTTTTAATAGAAGCGCTGACAGGTTGATAATTTATTAAAATAAATCAAAGAGCTAAATTAAGGAGGTCCGGCCTCCTTTTTTATTTATAAATAAAATTCCTTGTCAGAATTTTTACTTCGCGGTAATTTTTTACCCAATTTATGCGTTTATTCCGTTTAAACCAAGTCATTTGTCTTTTTGCATAATGTTCTGACCCTATCTGGATTTTTTCAATCATTTCCATACGGATTATTTTATTTTGCAGATATTGGCTTACATATTTATATTCCAAACCGGAGTCTTCAAGCTTCTTCCAGGAAAGGCCGGATTTTTTTAATTGTTTAACTTCAGCAATTAAACCTTGCTTTAATCTTTTCATTAAACGTTCTTTTATTAATTTTCTCAACTGGGCGGGGGATTTTTTTATTCCGATCATTAGCATCTTAAATTCCGGCAATTCTTTCTTAATTAAAGGAATAGGCTTTTTTGTTTTTATCACTATTTCCATCGCTCTTATTAAGCGATGGCGATTAAAGCGATCAATACATCTCGCTCTTTGTGGATCTTTCTTTTTAAGCATTTTAAATAATTCTTCTGTTTCAAAACTGTTGAGTTTTTTTCTTAGCCGCCAATCCGGTTTCACTTGAGGAATCTGGATTCCTTCGGTTATAGACTGGATATAAAAACCGGTACCCCCAACCAGAAAAGGAATATTGTTTCTTTTAAAAATTTCATTTATTTTTTTGCCGGCTAAATTTTGGTAATTTGTAACGGTGAATTTTCTCTTTGGCTCAACAACGCTTAAAAGATGATGGGGGACACCCGCCATTTCTTTTTTAGTTATCTTCCCGGTGCCTATATCCATTCCTTTATAAACCTGTCTTGAATCGGCAGAAATGATTTCTCCTTTGAATTCCTTGGCTAATTTTACCGAAAGATCGCTTTTACCGGATGCCGTGGGTCCGAGTATTACAATCAGTTTTTTGTTTTGCATAATTCGCTTTTTAATCCCCAGGGCAGGGCTTCAATTATTTTAACTTCTACAAATTTACCTATTAGGCCTGGCTTTCCTTTAAACCTTGCAGTTTTAAAAGTTCTGGTTTTTCCAGACATAAAACCGTTCTTTGAGTCATCAACTAGAACTTCAACTGTTTTTCCTTCATATTCTTTATTGTTTTTTGCGGCAGTTTCTCTTAAAATATCAGTTAAAATTCTGTGCCTTTTTTCTTTTTCAGAATGCGATACGTTATCTTTTAATAATGAGGCGGCGGTTCCGGCCCTGCTTGAATATTGGGCGATATATGCCATATCAAATTTAAGCTCTTTAAAAAGTTTTTTGGTGTTCTCAAAATTCTTTTTTGTTTCTCCGGGGAATCCGACTATAACATCGGTGGATATGGCAACGCCCGGTATGGCCTCCCTTATTTTTTTCAATAAAATTTTATATCCTTTAACCGTATATGGCCTTCGCATCTTTTTTAGGATAGTGTTGTCTCCGGATTGAATAGGAAGATTGATGTATTCAGCCATCTTTTCGGAACTGGCAATGGTTTCAATCAGTTCGTCGGAAAAATCTTTGGGATGAGGGCTTGTAAATCTTATCCAGAAATTACCCTTGATGGCGTTGATTTTCTTTAAAAGTTCAGGAAAATTTATTCCTTCTGATTTAAAAGAATTGACGTTTTCACCTAAAAGCCATATTTCCTTATAACCGCCATTCACCAGATTTTTTACTTCGCAGATAATTTCTTTTGCAGATCTGGATATCTCCCGTCCCCGAGTATAAGGAACGGCGCAATAACTGCAGAAATTATTACATCCGGTCATTATGGGCACTTGGGCACTGAAGCGGCTGGCATATTTTGGCTTAATTCTAAGATAGTTATCCTCTGTTGTTTTTTTCGGTATACCTAAAAACTTAGGGAGTTTCGGAAGATCTTTAATATCTAGAACCAAATCAAATCTGCCATAGAATTTTATCCTGTCTTTTTTCAAAACGCAGCCGGTTAAAACTGCTTTAATATTAGGATTTTTCTTTTTCAATTTTGAAATTATTTTTGTTTGTCCCCATATTCGGTCTATTGCTGATTGCCGTATTGAGCAGGCATTAACCAAAATTAAATTAGCATCGTCCAGGTTTGATGCTTTTCTATAATTCATATTTTCCAGGACAGAGGCTATTCTTTCCGAATCGGATTTATTCATCTGGCAACCGTAAGTTGTAATCCAGTATTTAACCGTGTTCATCGCATAGATTTTAGAACAAATCTACTCTTATTTCAATTTTTTATTGCTTTATCGGCAATCTGAATATAAGATAGATATATCATATGATTAACAGGATTCTTAATTCACAGACTAAAACAATCCATTTTGCGGCTGTTTTAATTAGCGTTTCTACACTAACCAGCCAGTTTTTGGGGTTTTTCAGGGATCGGCTTCTAGCCGGCACATTCGGCGCGAGCGAAAATCTTGATATTTATCTTGCGGCTTTCCGGATTCCCGATTTCATATATGGCGTTCTTATTATCGGCGGAATAAGCGCGGTTTTTCTCCCGGTATTTTCCAGATATTTCAGCAAGGACGAGGAAGATGGCTGGCGGTTGGCAAATAATGTTCTGAATGTTTTCTTTTTTTCCTTGATTTTAATATCAGCCGTTCTTATTGTTTTTGCCCCTTATCTGGTAAATCTCATTGCGCCCGGATTCACTCCGGCGCAGAAAGATCTCACTGCAAATCTTGCCAGAATAATGTTTTTCAGTCCTTTGATTCTTGGAGTATCCAGTATATTCTCCGGAATACTCCAATATTTTAAGAGATTTCTGGTTTATTCATTTGCTCCTGTTTTTTACAACATCGGGATAATAATAGGTATTTTGTTTTTTGTTCCTCTTTTTGGTCTATACGGATTAGCTTTCGGAGTCATTTTAGGTGCGCTTCTGCATTTGGCGATTCAGATACCTGCAGCTTTGATCGTCGGCTGGCGCTGGAAACCGATATTTGATTTTAAAGAATCGGGATTAAGAGAAATGTTTAATTTGATGGCGCCAAGAACAATCGGTCAGACGGCATATAATATAAATTTAATTATCATTACCGCTCTCGCTTCGCTGTTGGCGGGAGGATCAATTTCCATATTCACTTTTTCAAATAATCTTGCATTCTTTCCTGTAAGCCTGATCGGAGTTTCTTTCGCCTTGGCTTCTTTTCCTAATTTATCCAGGGCATGGGCAGAAGGAAAAAAAGAAGAATTTACCGCAGATTTTTCTTCAACCTTAATGCAAATAATCTTTCTGATAATACCTATCAGTGTTTTAATTTTTGTTTTCCGTGAGCAATTTGTCTGGATTGTCCTGAAAAACGGGCTATTCTCGGCAGAAAATGCCCAATTGGTTTCCTCTGCACTTGGCTTGTTCAGTATAAGTCTTTTCGGAGTAGCGCTCATTCCTTTCCTGGCCCGTTCTTTTTTCGCTCTTCACGATACCAGAACGCCGGTAAAAATAAGCGTTGCTTCAATTATTATGAATATTCTATTTGCTTTGTTTTTCCTGCGGGAGCTGTCTTCACAAGGTGCCCTTACTGAAGCAATTTCAGGTTTCTTCGGCCTCCAAGGGGATATTAGGATTCTTGCCCTTCCTCTTGCGATTTCCTTATCCGGCATACTGCAGTTTATTTTCCTTTTTTATTTTCTACAGAAGAAAATCCCCGGCATTAATTTAAATAAACTTTTGGATTCTCTCGTCAAAATAATATCCTCAGCAGTTATTATGGGAATAGCCGCTCCTTTTATTTTCCGGATTATTTCCGCGAATGTATTTAATTCAGAGCAGAGTTTCTTTACGGTTTTTGTTTCTTCAGCCTTTGCGGCGCTTTTAGGCATACTATTGTATTTTGCAGGAACAGTTTTATTTAAGACGCATGAAGCGAAATTAATCAAACAATTCATCTATGGAAGAATCTTCTAATATCCGCAATTTTCTCATAACCGCCCATATTGACCACGGAAAGTCCACCTTGGCGGACAGGCTTTTGGAATTAACCGGTACTGTGGCAAAAGATAAAATGAAAGCCCAGTATCTGGACACAATGGATCTGGAAAGAGAAAGGGGAATCACGATAAAAATGCAGCCGGTAAGGATGGATTACAATTTTCAGGGAAAGGATTATATCTTAAATCTGATTGATACGCCCGGCCACGTTGATTTTAGCTATGAGGTTTCAAGGTCTCTTGCAGCTGTTGAGGGAGCGATTCTTCTAGTTGACGCTTCAAAAGGAATCCAAGCGCAGACTTTGGCTAATTTTGAACTGGCAAAAAAACAGAATCTGACGATAATTCCGGTGATAAACAAAATAGATATGATAAATGCGAGGACTGAGGAAACTGCCGAAGATCTTGCAAATATTCTTGGCATAGAAAAAGAAAAAATAATCAAAATTTCAGCTAAACTTGGTACTAACATAGAGAAGATTCTTGAGGCTGTCATCAGGGATGTGCCTCCGCCGAAAGTTAATATCGAGAAGCCTTTAAGGGCTCTGATTTTTGATTCTGATTTTGAGTCCTTCCGAGGCATTCTTGCCTATGTCAGGATCATAGACGGAGAAGCGAAGACTTGGGACAAAATCTATCTGGTTGCCGGAAAAGCCGATGGGCAGGTTAAGGAAAGCGGCTATTTCAAGCCGCAATTGATGCCGACGGGTATTTTAAGATCAGGAGAGATAGGCTATATTGCCACGGGCATCAAGGAGCCGGGAAAAATAAATGTTGGGGATACAATTTTAAATCTTCAACAAAGCGAAAATACTAAGATTGAACCCCTTGAAGGATATCAGGAGCCTAGGCCGGTTGTTTTTGCCAGTCTTTATTCTCAGAATCCCGATGATTATGATTTACTAAAAGAAGGCCTGGGAAAATTAAAGCTTAATGATTATGCTTTAACATATGAGCCGGAAATGAGAGCTATTTTAGGAAGGGGATTCCGTTGTGGATTTTTAGGCACACTTCATGCGGAAATAATTTCAGAAAGACTGCACAGGGAATATGGTTTGGAATTGGTTATTTCCAATCCTTCAGTCGTATTCAGAGTTGTGGACAATAAAGGAGAAAGTACTATTTATTCTCCTGCTGATTGGCCGGATTTCTCTCTTATAAAGGAAATCAAGGAACCTTGGGCCAGATTGGAAGTCATTACTCCGGTAAGCTATCTCGGAGATACTTTGAAGATATTAGAAAGCCTTGAAGGACATCAGACAGATGTAAAATATATAGGAACGGAGAAGCAATTATTTGTCTATGAAGTTCCGTTAAGAGGAATAATAGTTGGATTCTATGACAATCTAAAAAGCGCAACCCAGGGTTACGCTTCTATGAGTTATGAAATTCTGGATTACCGGACCGCTAATTTAGTGAAGCTTGAGATTCTGATTGCCGGAGAAGTAGAGGAAGCTTTTTCAAAGATAATCCCTTCAAATAAAGCTTATCAGGAAGGGAGCAGATTAGTTAAAAAGCTGAAAGAAACTCTGCCTTCTCAGCTGTTTACCGTTGCCCTGCAGGCCGCAGTCCAAGGTAAGATAATTGCCAGAGAAACTTTAAGGGCAAAGGGAAAAGACGTAATCGCCCCGCTTTACGGAGGCGATTATACCAGGAAAAAGAAGCTCTTGGAGAGGCAGAAAAAAGGAAAAAAGGAATTAAGAGAAAGGGGCCAGGTGCGCATTCCGGCAGAGGTGTTTCTGAAGATGTTCAAAGGTTGAAAATACTGCTAGAATAGCTGTGAAAAGGAAGCCAAAACCATACTTGCCGTTACCATGATCGCAGCCACAATCCATATTATTTTGACCAATTTTTTTGATTTTCCGTTAAACATATATTAAATATATTATATTATGATAAATAAATCCAGGAGACTGAAAAGAGAATCCTTCCAAAGTATGTTCTTTTCATATTTTCTCGGAGGATTAGTATTGATTGTGATAATAATCTTAGTTGTTTCCAATTTAAAAATAGGACAAAGAAGGGCTGACCTCACCGCGCAGTTGGAAAGTTTAAGAGAGGAGGTAGATGCTTTAGAGCAGGAGAAAGCTAATCTTCAGGCTAAAGCTTCCCAGGGAACAGACCAAGATTTTCTGGAAAAAGAGGCAAGGGAAAGGTTTAATTTAAAAAAACCGGGTGAGGAGGTGATCACAGTCATACCGCCGGAACAGGAACAAGTTACGACTACCGAAGAAACTGGTAAATCCTGGTGGAATATTTTTTAGATAATGCGGGTATGGTTCAGTGGTAGAACGCGACCTTCCCAAGGTTGAGATACGGGTCCGATTCCCGTTACCCGCTCATAGGGTGGCCCGCCTATATAGACAGTCCTATTGGAAATGCCGATGTAGCTCAGTGGTAGAGCAACTGTTTCGTAAACAGTAGGTCGTCGGTTCAAATCCGACCATCGGCTCCATAATATCGCTGAAAAAATATTTTTAAATCCTTGACGGCTTATTATACGATTGATAAAATGAAAAATATAATAAAACTTTAATAAAGGTCAATAGATTAATTAAATAAAATATAAAATTATGAATTTTAAGAAATATTTAGTATGTGTCGCCTCATTAATTACGGTTTTCGCTCTTATTGGTTCGGTGAACGCCCGAGTAATTATTAACAAGGGTGATGTACAAAAAAGAGTTATTGCTCACACAGAAGAGGAAGTAAATAAAGCGGTTTCGCTAGGTTGCGAGATTGTAAGAGATGCGAAGACATTGAAAGCGCTTCGTTGCCCGCAAGGAGTAGCTGAATTATTAGCATTGGCAGATGATATAAAAGTATTTATTTTAGACAATGAAGAAGCAGGAGTTTTAAGAGGTCCTAAAATACCTAGCACACCGAGTGCCAGTGCCATTCAGCAGATTGGAGCTGATATTGTTCAGGCTAATGGCAACACCGGAAGTGGTAGAACAGTGGTAGTACTGGACACCGGCTATAACTACCTTCATCCCGAATTAGTGACCAGCTACTTAGGGGGAATAGACTTTGTAAATAATGATAACGATCCATGGGACGATCAGGGTCATGGCAGCCATGTGGCGGGAATTATTACTGCTGACGGCATTGACCCGAAAGCTAAAGGCGTAGCCCCTGATGCAGGAATCATATCAGGCAAGGTGCTGGACCAAAATGGATCAGGTTACTTCAGTGATGTTGTGGCCGGGGTTTATTGGGCGGTAAACGGACCTGATAATATCTACGGAACGGAGGATGATTTCAACGCTGACGCTATCAGCTTGAGTTTAGGAACAGGATCACCTTATCTTTATCAAGGTTTCTGTGATGGCGTTTTACCCGATTTGACTGAAGCGATTAAGTATGCAGTCCAAAAGGATGTAACTGTGGTTGTTGCTGCCGGCAATAGCGGAAGGCCAGGTGTTTCTATTCCAGGTTGTATCAGTTATTCAACTACTGTCGGCGCCGTCGACAGCAGTGATAAAATTGCCAGTTTCTCCGGTAGAGGTAATGCCTTGGATATTACTGCTCCGGGAGTCAGCATCTACTCCAGTATCTTGGGAAGCGCCTACGCTACTTGGAGCGGTACAAGTATGGCAACGCCTATGATTACCGGCGTAATAGCGCTTGTTAAAAATGCTAATCCTTCATATACTCAGAATCAGGTTGAAAATAAACTATTCGGTACCGCAAAAGATTTAGGCAAGACTGGGAAAGATAAAGATTATGGATGGGGAAGAGTGATAGCAAATTTGGCTGTTCAATAAACTAAGGAAAATAATAGTCATTGAAAAACCCCGGCTTTAAACGGGGTTTTTCTTTTCCTTTATTATTCAATTCTCCTGGTATATCCTCCTGTTTCCGTATTTAATTCAATAATATCTCCTTCATTAATAAAGAGGGGAACGTTTATTGTTGCTCCGGTCTCCAATTCGGCTGTTTTTGTTCCTGGCTGGGCTCTTTCACCTTTTACTCCAGGAGAAGTTTCTTTTATTTTTAATTGAACTTTTATAGGCAGTGAAATAGCGATTATTTTGTCCTGGAATTTTATTGCCTCCACTTCCTCGCCCTGTTTTAAAAATTTTGAAGCGGCTCCGATTTGTTTTTCGTCAAGATCAAATCTATTAGATGAATCATTTAAATAGGAAAAGAAAAACCTGTCTTTATGGCAATAAATGAATTTTACCGCAAATTTAACAAGATCGGCTTCTTCAAAAATATCTCCCTGATGAAAATTCCTGGAGATCATATTGCCGTTAATGAGGTTTTTTATTTTTGTTTGGATTATAACCCGGCGCTGGGCTTTCTTCAAAGACATTGCTTCTAGGACTTCGTAGGGTTCTCCGTCTATTATTATCTGATTGCCTTTTCTTAATTCGTTATAACTGATCATATTTTAAAGTTATTTATTTTATTATTTTCCATTCAATATCCGCTTCTTTTCCGGCAAATTCCAACCATTCTCCAATAGCGCTGATGACATACCATTTTCTCTTAGTTTCTGACCAAACCATGGGATTGCCGAGGAAAAAAGGCTTTTTAACCACTTCCTTCGGTTTTAATTTATCCAGTTCCAACCATTTCTTAAAAACAGTCTCAATGGCATAGTCTAATCCCCGCGATTTCGCCCATTCGGCCACCGTGCTCATCGCTTTTTCCGCTTTTTCCACTGAACCCGCCAATTCCAGCAATTGTTTGGCCGGTCTGGTGAAGCGGGAATAAATTATCTTTTTCTGTCTGGCGTTTTCCTTGATATCTTTCAAGCTTAGACCCTTGCTGTAGAAATAGTGATTCACAATTCTTTGAATTTCCGTTTCCTTTTTCAGTTTATCAGCTATTTTTTCAGATTTTTTCTGTTCTTTAACCATATTTTAATGACTTCATTTATAGTCCAGTCGGGTCGTCAATATAAGTAGTCTCAATTTTAAGTCTCTTTCCAACGACTTTCATTAAGGCATTCACTCCGACCGTTTCCGTAGCGTAATGTCCTGCAAATATTACGTTAAATTTTGCGTCTTTGGTGGAAGGATAAATATCTATTGCGTCACCGGTTAAGTATAAATCAACCTCTTTATCAATTGCCTCGTTGAAATCTTTATAATTACCTCCACCACTGCAAACAGCGATTGTTTTAATCTTATTTTTACCGAATAGAAGAGTTTTGCAGTTCGTATTTAATTTAGAGTTTATTTTTTTGACTATTTCTCCGACCGGCAGAGGCCTACTGAATTCCCCGATCCAGCCTACATTTTTACCCTTATATACCGAAAATTCTGATTTTATTTTTGCTCCCAGTAATTTAAGCAGTTGGGCGTTGTTTCCCACTTCTTTGTGGCGATCCAATGGCAGATGGGCGACATAAAGGGAAATACCATTTTTCAGCAAAAATTCCACCCTCTCTTTACTGTCCTTTATCAGTGAAGGATTTTCTTCCTTCCAAAAGTGTCCGTGATGCACCACTATCAAATCAGCCTTTTCCTTCAGCGCCATTTTAAATGTATCCAGACTGGCGTTTTCGGTAAAAACAACCTGGTTCACATTTGGATTTCCCTCAACCTGCAAACCGTTCCAGGTAATATCTTTAATATCCCGGATTTTGAGGTATTTATCCAAAAATTTGACTATTTTTTCCAGTTTTTCCATAGTTTTTGTAGCTTTTTCAATACTATCACATTTCCGAAAATTTGCCATTAACCGCCTTTTTCCTTTCAATTTAAGCTTCCTTCGTGATATATTTATTTTATGAAGCATAGAATCTTTTTAGGCATAAACCTGCCGGAAGACATCCGAAAAAGGCTTGTTATCCGTCAGCGCAAGATTAATGAACTGTTTGCTCCGGAAATAGGAGAAGACTTTTCTTCTGTTACGCCTATACGTTGGACAAAACCCGCAAATCTGCATATCACACTGGTTTTCCTTGGCTATTTATCGGATGACGAGGTCGGGGAAATCTGCATAATTGCAAATGAAATTATTTCAAAACATCAAGCATTTTCAATAAAATTAACTGATATTCTATATGGCCCTCCCGGTAAAATGCCGCCGAGAATGATTTGGCTGAAGGGAGAAAGCTCGAAAGAATTAACGGCGTTAAGAAATGATCTGGAAAATATCCTTTTTACAGGCGGTTTCGGATTACAATCGGAGAAGAGAGAATTTTCTCCTCATATCACTCTTGGAAGAATAAGTGCTTTTGAATGGAGGAAAATCAACCCGGAAGAAATGCCGCAGGTTGAAGAAAAGGTTAATCTTAATTTTTCCGTAAATTCAATTGAGATTATGGAACGTGTTTTAAAAAAAGGAGGCCCGAATTATGCAATAATGGAATCCATTTTACTAGCTGATTAAATATATGAAAATTCATTTTATCGGCATAGGAGGCATAGGCGTTTCCAGTCTTGCCCAATATTATCTGGCAATCGGACATGATGTTTCAGGATCCGATTTGGCAGAATCCGAAATAACAGATTTCCTTACAAAGAAGGGTGCGAAAGTTTACATAGGCCAGAATGCCGGTAATCTGTCTTTTGACGTGGAATTTGTAGTACATACTCCGGCGGTTCCGAAAGATAATCCTGAATATCTTGAATCCAAAAAAAGGGGGATTAGAATTCAAAGCTATCCTGAAGCCCTTGGTGATTTAACTAAAGAAAAGTTTACAATAGCCGTTTCCGGAACCCATGGTAAAAGCACAACCACTTCAATGCTTGCTTTAATATTAGTAAAGGCAAAATTGGATCCTACTGTAATTCTAGGAACTAAATTGAAGGAATTCAGAAATAATAATTTCAGAATTGGCAGATCAAAATATCTTGTCATTGAAGCGGACGAGCATATGGCTTCTTTTCTGAATTATTGGCCCAATGTAATAGTTTTGACGAATATAGACAGGGATCACCTAGATTATTACAGGAATCTTAGAAATATTTTAAAAACCTTCAAGGAATACGTGAATCATCTGGCTAACACGGGAACCCTGGTTATAAATGCGGATGACGGAAATATTAAAAAGATATTGTCTGAAAACCAAAAATTTAAAAAGGCGGGATATTCATTAAAACAAAAGGAAGCTGTTAAAATTAAAAAGATAATGAGAATTCCCGGATCCCATATTGTTTATGATGCTTTGGCCGCTTTAACAACCGCAAGAGTCCTGAAGATAGCCGATTCTGTTTCTTTTAAAGCCCTTTCAGAATTCAAAGGTTCATGGAGGAGGTTTGAAATAATAAAAGCCAAGCTTCAAGGAAAGAAAATAACGATAGTTTCAGATTATGCACACAATCCGGCAAAAGCAGAGGCGGCTATTAATTCCTGCCGGGAAAAATGGCAGAACAAAAAAATTATTATTATTTATCAGCCGCACCAGTATCAGAGAACCTATTTTCTATTCAACGAATTCGTAAAAGTTTTTCGCAGGGCTTCTTCGGATAAAATCATAATTACAGATATATATGACGTTGCTGGTAGAGAGGAGAAAAACATCAAAGAAAATGTAAATTCTCAGAAATTAGTGAAAACCGTCAATAAGAAATCTGTTATTTATCTCCCAAAGGAAAAAATAATGGATTATTTAAAAAAGGAAATTAAAGGCGGAGAAATTGTTGTTATAATGGGAGCAGGGGATATTTATAATATGATTAAGCTGTTTGACTTAAAGGATTAACTCAAACTAATATGATAAAATAAATATATGGCTCTAACTTTACTAATAATAGCTATAATAGTTTCAGTAATCACAATTTTCTATTTTAAAACGAAAAAGCCTGTCGCTCTAATAAAACAGCCGGAATCTTCAATAATAGAGCAGCCGAAAGAAGAAAAGAAAATAATAAATTATACCGCAGACGGCAGAGAAAAATAGGAACCGGAAGGAAAAAAATACCCGCTGGAGGCGGGTGTTTTATTGGTAAGGCATATTGAGAATTGATATAATAAGAAAATGAAAAAAATAATCCTTTTAATAATTGACGGACTTGGTGACCATCCATTGGATGAGCTAAGAGGTAAAACCCCGCTGGAAGCGGCAAGAACGCCAAACCTCGATTTTTTAGCGAGTAAGGGATTATGCGGTCTGATAAACCCTTATTTATTACCAAGTCAGGATGTTCCAAAATCAGATACTTGCCATCTGGCATTATTAGGATTTGATCCCTCAAAGTATTATTTAGGCAGAGGCGTTTATGAGGCCGCCGGAGTGGGAATTAAATTAAAGGAAAAAGATGTAGCCTTAAGAGTTAATTTTGGCACAATAGACAAAGATTTCCGTGTTATAGACAGGCGGGCCGGAAGAATTAAGAATACCGGAGGATTAATTAAATCCCTGGGAAAAATAAAAGTGGAGGGAGTTAGGTTTTTAATTGAGAAATCTTACGGCCACAGGGCTGTACTGGTCATAAAAGGAGATAATCTTTCCCCTAAAATTTCTGATGGGGATCCAGGAAAGCCGGGTTTAGCCGTTAAAAATATATTACCTGAAGATAATTCCAAAGAAGCAAGATTTACCGCAGAAGTTTTAAATAAGTTTATTAAGGAGGCGCATCTGGTTTTAAAGGATAATATTTCAAATAAAAAAAGAGAGGCAAAAGGATTGTTGCCAGCAAACTACATTTTAGTGAGAGGGGCGGGACAATTAAAGAGAATAGAAAACCTTGAAGAGAAACACGGCTTAAAAGCTTGCTGTATTGCCGGAGGGGCATTATATAAGGGCATTGGAGCTGTTTTAGGAATGAAACTGATAAACGTAGAAGGAGCGACGGGTCTTCCTGATACCGATTTAAATGCAAAAATAATGGCCGCTAAAAGAATGGTAAAAACATATGATTTTGTTTTTCTACATATTAAAGCGGCAGATTCCTTTGCGGAAGACGGGAATTTTCTAGGAAAAAAGAAATTCATTGAAAAAATAGATAAAAGTTTAAGTCCTTTAGTTTCCTTAAAAAATATTTTATTTGCAGTAACTGGCGATCATTCCACGTGTTGTGATCTGAAAAACCATTGTTTGGAATCTATGCCTTTGCTGATATACGGCGTAACAAACAGTCAGAAAAGCGGAATCGCGCAATTCTCGGAAAAATCATGTTCTAAAGGATCTTTAGATAGAATACAAAGTCTTGATTTAATGGAAAAAATAAAAAGACTGGCCGCAGAGTCTTAAAAAAATCCAGATTATTAACATTGATTATTCCTTCGTTAAATATTACTATTATATTGAGCCCGGTGACGTACTCATTAAAGACTTTGTTTTGGAGTCAACTACCGGGCTCTTAAATTACAATGCAAAGAAAAATCCTGGAAATTAAAAAAATGCTTCCCGGAATTAAGAAAAACGTTTTATTAAAGAACTTCACGACTTTCAAGATCGGCGGTCCGGCAGAATATTTCTATATTGCTGGAATAAAAAAAGAATTAATTAAAGCGGTTCAAACCGCTAAGAAACTCAAATTACCGTTTTTTATTTTAGGTATGGGGAGCAATGTGCTTATTTCGGATAAAGGATTTAAAGGTTTGATAATAAAATCCTCGCTTTTGAATTTCCGTTTTGAAAAAAATATGGTTTATGCGGAGTCAGGGGTTCCCTTATCACTAATAATCCAAAAAGCCGCGAAGCACGGATTAGGAGATATGTCTTGGGGAGTAGGAGTGCCGGGAACTATTGGAGGAGCTATTTTTGGCAATGCCGGTTCAAAAGAAAATTCAATAAAAGACGTAGTTGAAACTGTGGAAGTTTTTGACGTAAAAGAGGATAAACTGAAAATTTTTAAAGAAAAGGACTGTAATTTCAGCTATCGTGAGAGTGTTTTTAAAAATAACAAGGATCTGATTATTCTTTCAGCAACCTTGAAACTCAAGACTATAGCAAGAGAACAGATAAAGGATTGTTATGAGAAGTCTTTAAAATATAGGCAGAACACCCAGCCTCTCAATTTTCCGTCTGCAGGAAGTATTTTTAAAGGATATATTGGGAAAATAGGGAAAAAAGAACTATTAAATCAATTCCCCGAGCTTATTGATTTTAATAAGAAAGGAATTGTCCCTGCAGGCTATCTTATAGATAAGTGCGGGTTGCGCGGCAAAACCATAGGAGGAGCCCAAATTTCCAAGATGCATGCGAATTTCATAATTAATACGGGCAACGCCAAAGCAGGCGACGTAATCAAATTAATAAAACTGATTAAAATCGCGGTAAAGAAAAAATTCGGCATAAAACTGGCAGAAGAAATTAAATTTTTGGGATTTTCCAAAAATCTTTGATTAGTATCAACCATTTTTAGGGTTTTGAAAAAGGGTTTTAACTATTTGCATTGACAAACATTGTGAAATGAAAAATAATTAAGATAGGATGTAATTTTTTTATTTATAATCAATGAAAATCATTATTGAAACCAGAAATATTCAGATTACAGAAGTACTGGAAGACTTTATTGAAGAGAAAATGGCAAAGCTAGAAAGATTTTTAAAAGATATTGAAAAACGTGATTCTGAAAAAGGAAAAGATCTTTCGGAAATCCGTGTAATAGTTGGGAGAAATTCCAAACATCATAAAAAAGGTGCTATTTTTTCTGCAGAATGCAATCTTTTTTTTCCGCCCAAAACTATAAATGCTATTGAGGACGCCGACAATATGAGTTCGGCAATAATAAAAGTCAGAGACGAAATATTGAGACAGATTAAAAACCGCAAGAAAAAAATGATTGATCTAAGAAGAAAGCCCCGGAAGTACAAGATTTAGAATTTTAATGAATAATAATAATTCTACTCCAAAAAAATTCTTATTCGTTTCATGGGAAAGTCTGAGCGGCGATTTGGCTTGGCAAATACAGAAAGAAGGCCATCAAGTTAAAGTATATATAAAAGAGAAGGACGACATAGATGTTTATGACGGCATCTTGGAAAAAGTCAGCAGCTGGGAAGAACAGGTTGACTGGGCAGATGTTGTCATTTTTGATGATGTAGGATTTGGTGCAGATGCTGATAAATTAAGGGCGAAAGGAAAGCTAGTTGTGGGTGGGAGCGTCTATACCGATAAGCTGGAAGAAGACAGGGAATTTGGCCAGACGGAAATGAAAAAAACCGGAATGTTGGTTCTGCCACATTGGGATTTTTCTGATTTGGATTCGGCTATAAAATTTATTAAGGAGAATCCCGGCCGCTACGTTTTTAAGCCAAATTATGTTATTGGAGGAGGAGATTTGCATGGTTTGCTTTTTGTTGGAGAAGAGGAAGACGGAAAAGATCTTTTGGAAATCATAGATTCTAATAAAAAATCTTTATCCAATAAGGTGAAATCTTTTCAGCTGCAAAAACACGTTGCCGGAGTGGAAGTGGCGGTAGGAGCTTTTTTCAACGGAAAGGATTTTATTTATCCCATTAATGTCAATTTTGAACACAAAAGATTATTTCCCGGAGAAATAGGGCCATTCACGGGCGAGATGGGAACATCCATGTTTTGGTCGCGACCCAATGCCATTTTCAGGGAAACCCTGGAAAAGATGAAAGCCGAATTGGCGAAATCCGGATACGTCGGTTATTTTGACATCAATTGCATTGCCAACGGAAGGGGGATTTATCCTTTGGAATTCACATCAAGATTCGGATACCCCACAATAAGCATACAGATGGAAGGTATGCTCACTCCTCAAGGCGAATTCTTTTATCGTCTGGCCAAGGGAGAAAATTTTGAATTGAAAACCAAAGTCGGGTTTCAGGTCGGGGTGGTCATCGCCCTTATTCCTTTTGTTTCTGCCGATAAAGAAGATATTTCTACATATAAAGACTTGTCTATTTTATTTCGACAGCCCGACCCGAATTTAAATGGAATTCATCTTGGAGATGTTAAAATGGTTGAAGGAAGACTGAAATTAGCTGGTAAATCTGGATATGCCCTTGTGGTTACAGGGTGCGGGCAAACCGTGGAGGAGGCAAGAAAACAAGCATATAACCACATCAAAAATATAAGATTGCAGAATATGTTTTACAGGGTTGATATAGGAGTGAGATGGTATCAGGAAAGTGATAAGCTCCAGACCTGGGGATATTTATAGTAATTTCAATTTTCCACACTGACAATGTGGTAGAGAAATTAATAATTAATAAATAATAAATTTTTAGAATAAATCGTAACAGCTTTCAATCTTGCTGTAAAGATTTCAATTCAGAAAATATATGCATAAAAGAAATAAGGAAGGGAGGAAAATTTACGGAATGGAACTCATTCTGGAACTTTTCAAATGTGATATTAAAACAATATCCTCCAAATCAAAAATAAAAGAGTTTATTCAGGAAGCAAGTAAAAAAGTGAAGCTTAAAACATACGGACCCTCGCGTATCAAGCGCTTTATGGGAGGAGGCCTATTTGGCATGGGTTATTCTTTTCTGCAATTCCTTTCAGTAAGTTCTATGACAGGCCACTTTATAGAGAATGACAGTACAGCATTTTTGAATATTTTTTCCTGCAGCATTTTTGATTCAAAGAAATTGGCAAAATACGCAAAGAGTTTCTTTAAGGCGAAAAAGATGAAAGTTAAGCTGATAATCCATTAATCTAAAATAACTCTTAAGGAGCCACTTTTCTTTACAAAGTGACATTTTTTAGGTACTATTTAAGGGTAAAATGTCATTTCTAACCAAAATATTCGGAGACGCCAACGATAAATATATAAAGGAGTTACAGCCGGTGATTGAGATGATAAATCGCCTCGAACCAAAATTCGAGGGTTTTTCTAATGAAGATCTGCGGCTAAAAACTGACGAATTAAAGGAAAGTCTTAAAAAAGGCAAAACACTTGATGATATTCTTCCTGAAGCCTTTGCCCTGGTAAGAGAGGCGAGTAAAAGAACTTTGAATCAGCGTCATTTTAATGTTCAGCTTATCGGAGGAATAGTTCTGCACCAGGGAAAGATTGCTGAAATGAAAACAGGAGAAGGGAAAACATTAACCGCTACTTTGGCTGTATATTTAAATGCGCTGACAGGAGAAGGTTGCCATCTGGTAACAGTGAATGATTATTTGGCAAGAAGAGATGCCGTGTGGATGGGTCAGATATACAACTTTTTAGGACTAACAATCGGATGTATAAACCATGACCAATCTTTCCTGTATGACCCGGCTTTTAAAAAACAGGATGAAAAGATGGATAAAATAAGAGATGAACTCGGCGCATTTAAAGTAGTTGAGGATTTTTTAAGGCCGTGTTCAAGAAAAGAAGCATATTCAGCGGATATAACCTATGGAACTAATAATGAATACGGATTTGATTATTTACGCAACAACATGGCGTATGACTTAAAAGATCAGGTTCAGCGCGGATATAATTTTGCCATAGTTGACGAGGTTGATTCTATTCTGATTGATGAAGCAAGAACTCCTCTGATTATTTCATCCCCTGATACGGAGTCATCAAAAATGTATTCTGAATTTGCCGGAATAATACGCCGGTTGGACCCCAGTCTTGATTATGAAATTGATGAGAAAATGAGAGCGGTAACAATAACTGAGCATGGAATAGAGAAGGTTGAAGAGATTTTAGGAATGAAAGATATTTATCAGGAAAAAGGAATAAGATATTTGCATCACCTGGAGCAGGCATTGAGAGCGCAGGCGATAAATTCAAAAACCGGTCAGCCCCTTTTTGCCAGAGACAAGGACTATATTGTGAAAGACGGACAGGTAATTATTGTAGATGAGTTTACTGGCAGGGTAATGCCGGGGCGCAGATGGTCAGGCGGACTGCACCAGGCCATTGAAGCTAAAGAAGGTGTTACATTACAACCGGAATCCTTAACATTAGGCTCAATTACGTTTCAAAATTATTTCAGAATGTATAAGAAGTTGGCAGGAATGACAGGTACTGCCGCCACTTCCGCCGAGGAATTTGAAAAGGTATATAAACTGGATACTGCAATAGTTCCCACTCATCTTCCGATGGTTCGTAATGATTTGCCGGACAGAATTTATAAAACAGGGGAGGGAAAGTTTAGGGCAGTGGTAAGAGAAATAAAAGAAATGCATGCAAAAGGCCAGCCCGTTCTAGTTGGAACTGTTTCAATAGAGAAAAACGAATATCTGGGAAAACTATTGGACATAGAAGGTATCCCTCATAAGATTCTAAATGCAAAGCATCATGAACAAGAAGGAGAAATAATAGCCCAAGCAGGAAGATTCGGCGCAGTAACAATTGCCACCAATATGGCAGGCCGTGGAGTGGATATCGTTCTCGGTGGGAATCCGCTGAGCCCAGAGGAGGCTCAAAAAGTTACAGAGCAAGGCGGGCTCCATGTGATAGGCACTGAAAGGCATGAAGCGAGAAGAATAGATAATCAATTACGAGGAAGATCAGGCAGGCAGGGAGATCCCGGTTCCACCCAATTCTTTATTTCTTTAGAAGACGATTTAATGAGGATTTTCGGTGGAGACAGAATTAAATCCATAATGGAAATGCTTAAAGTGCCGGAAGACGAACCAATAGAAGCCAAAATGGTTTCCGGAGTTATTGAATCCGCTCAGGAGAAAATTGAAGGAGCAAATTTTGATTTAAGAAAGCATGTTCTGGATTACGACGACGTTTTAAATAAGCACAGGGACGTGATTTATAGAAAAAGAGGAGAGATTTTAAAGAAAGAGCAGGATGGAACCTTAAAGGAAGATATTCTGGAGATGTTCAGAAATTCCGGTGTTTCGGAAGAAGATTATGTAAAAAAAGAAAAAGAGATAGGAAGTGAAAATATGCGCAGTCTTGAAAAATTTTCCAGTCTGAAGATTTTGGATTTTTTATGGATGGAACATCTGGATAATATGGAGCATCTTCGCGATACAGTCAGGTTGAGAGCGTACGGACAAAAAGATCCTTTAATAGAATATAAAGGAGAGTCAAGACTGATGTTCCAGAATCTTTTAAAAAATATGGAGAGCGGTATTGTGCAATCCATTATTAAGGCGGAAATGCGCGAACAGAAAAATCCTATTCAGAATTTTGTTTCACAAACCAGTAATAATTCTTCTATAAATAAGTCCGTGAGCGTTGCAGGCAGGAACGATCCCTGTCCCTGCGGAAGCGGTAAGAAATTTAAGAAGTGTCATGGGAGATAAAATCATGGAAAAATCGATCCAGAACAAAGAAGAGTTGGTCGAGGCGGTGCAGTATGTAGCCATCAGGACTTCTGAGTTGGCTAGGAAAGTAATCGACAAAGAATTACCAATTAAATCATTAACGATATTTGCCCACTCGGAAGCTGAGTTCGAAAAGCTAACCAAGATATTGGAAGAAATGGGAAAGCTATATAACTACAATAACGGCCCGCGAGTTGAGCTAAATGAGCCCATTATTGCTGGGAAAAATCAGATAACACACCTGCGAATTAGAAGGCCCGACCCAGAACGCCCACAGGTTGGATGTAATGACTTCGAGACAGGTTATGAATCCTTCAAGAAAGATTACCTATCCGACCATCCTGATAATTTGCGCCTCATTAAGCGGCCAGAGTATGAGATGATTGAATTTCACGATCCAAGCTTCGATGTCCTTGCCTATGTGGTTTCTGGTTGAAAAGCTCGCATGACATTTTCTATAAACCGGCATAGTTGACGAAAAAACACATGACAGGTTTTTCGAAAAAACATCAAAAAGTCAGTAAATATAAGGAAATTTTTCCCGCATGACAATTTCTATAATGGGATGAGTACCAAAAATGCCATGGAAGATAATAATCTTGACAGATTGATTATGGTTTGATAGTATGATATTGTAATATTATAATATCATATAATTATATACAAAACTATGGCAACATTATCAATTCCATTAAGTCCCACGCTGGAAGAATTTATTGACATGCTGGTAAAAGAGGGGTTTGCACAAAACAAGGCGGAGGTGGTGCGCAAAGCGCTTCGGTTTCTTGCCGAAGAACAGGCTGTTGTGGCGGTTTTAAAGTCGGAACAAGAGGTTCATGAAGGCAAGGTATTGCGGGGTAATCTCAAAAAACTTGCGGGCAAAATGCCGTAACCCGCATGAAAATATCTTACGCGCCCAACTTTGTACGTCAATTCAAGGTGCTTAATAGGCCTCTTCGAGAGGAGATTCTTGAAAAAATAAGTTTATTCCAAGATCGTAAAAATCATAGCATATTAAAGGTTCATAAATTGCATGGGCGCCTTGCGGGGCGTTATAGTTTTGCGATAAATTATCGGTTTCGCATTGTATTTTTATATTTGTCCCGCGCCGAGGCAGTACTCCTTGCCGTTGGCGATCACGATATTTATTTTTAATAACGAGAGAAATATAAGCGTTGTCATGGCGCATGATAACGCGTAGTTGATGAGTGCAGGCGACGAAATACTGAGTACAGCAGTGCGAATATGAAGTGCCATGGGAAATAAAATAAAAGGTAACCGATAATGTTCTTATGCAAGAGTTAACTAAGATAGATTATCTATAGGTTGAAAAAAATTTTAATTTGTGCGAATATAGTTAAATAGAATCCGCCTTATGGCGGTTATTAATTAAAGAAAATGAAAAGAAATAACGTTGTTATAATAATTATCGCGGTTGCCATTCTCGGATTTCTGGCCGGAAATTACAGCTATCCCAAATATTTCAATCAAGGGATGGATTATTTGAATGCAAGATTAGGACTTGCTGTCCCGCATTTTTTTGATGTTCCATTCAGGATGGGTTTGGATTTGGAAGGAGGAGTTCAGCTTCTTTATGACGCCGATTTGTCCAAGGTAAATAAAGCCGATTATAATACCGCAATGCAGGGATTGAGGGATGTTATTGAAAGGAGAGTTAATTTGTTCGGTGTACAGGAACCCGTTGTCCAAGTTGAAGAAGCGGGAGATCATTATAGATTGCTCGTGGAGCTGGCCGGAGTCCAGGATCCTGCGCAAGCAATAAAAATGATCGGAGAAACTCCCTTCCTTGAATTCCGGGAGCAGCGATCAAGCGAAGAAACCCAAATGATATTGGATAAGCAGAAAGAAGTTGAAGGGAAATCTCTTGAGGAAGCACAAAATATTCCTGATTGGCAACTGGCATTGGAAGATCCTAATTTTAAACCGACCGATCTTAACGGCCGTTATCTGGAAAGATCTGAACTGGCGTTTGATCAAACAACCTACAGACCTTCAATTTCCATTAAATTTAATAAGGAAGGAACTGATCTATTTAAGGATTTGACCGGCAGAAATATTGGAAAGCCTTTGGCAATTTATATAGATAATATATTAATATCAGCACCGGTTGTGCAGGAGGCTATTGCAGGAGGCGAAGCGCAAATTACCGGCCAATTTACGGTTGAGGAAGCTAAAACTTTAGCCAGAAATTTAAGCGCAGGAGCATTGCCAGTACCGATAAATTTGATTTCCCAACAGAAAGTAGGACCTACTTTAGGAGCATCTTCCCTTGAAAAATCTCTAAAAGCGGGCATATATGGTTTCCTGGCCATAGTTATATTTATGATAATCTTTTATAAATTGCCGGGCCTTTTAGCAGCCATTGCTCTATTTATATATGTAGTCATTATTTTATCTATATTTAAATTGATTCCGGTTACTTTGACACTGGCGGGAATAGGAGGATTTGTCCTTTCTATAGGAATGGCAATAGACGCCAATATTCTGATTTTCGCCAGGCTAAAGGAAGAATTGGCGGAAAATAAAGATTTTTCTACGGCCTTAGAAGAGGCATTTAGGAGAGCATGGCCTTCAATTAGGGACAGTAATTTAACCAGTCTGATAGTAGGATTTATTCTTTTCAGCTTAGGCACCAGTTTTATTAAGGGATTTGCCTTAACCCTTTCTTTGGGTATTATTGTCAGTATGTTTTCTGCAATTTTCATAACCCGCCAATTCCTGAGAATATTTATAGGAACAAGGTTCGAGAAATATAAAAAACTTTGGACACCCTTAATTTAAATATGTTTTTTCCTTTCATAAAATACAGCAAAGTCTATTATATAATATCTATTGCATTAATCGGTATTAGTATATTTTCTTTGGTTAAATTCGGATTAAATTACGGAATTGAATTTGTAGGAGGAAGCATTATTGAAATTGAATACAAGGATAACAGGCCGGTAAATCAGGAAATAAGTAAGACATTAGAAGGAATTGATTTAGGAACATTTTCAATACAGCCTGTGGGCGATAAAGGAGTGATGATTAAAATGAAAGATATAAATGAAGAAACTCATCAGGAAGCCATTAGAAATCTTTCACAAAACGGCCAGATTGCAATTGAGGAAAAAAGATTTGAATCAATCGGGCCGGTAGTAGGTAGGGAATTGAAACAAAAAACGCTGTCGGCAATTATTTTCGCATTAATTGCAATCGTGTCTTACATAGCTTTAGCTTTCCGGAAAGTCCGTCGGCCAATCAGTTCTCTGCGCTATGGAGTGACCGCTCTGGTTTCTTTATTTCATGATGTTTTAATACCAATAGGTGCTTTAGCATTAATGGGAAAATTCTACGGCTTGCAGATTACAATACCTATAGTTGCGGCATTGCTGACTATTCAAGGATATTCAGTTCACAATACCATTGTAGTTTTTGACAGGATAAGGGAAAATTTATCAAAAGGAGCGGGAAAGACTTTTGAAGAAACAGTGGATAAATCCATAAATCAAACCTTAATGAGGTCTTTCAGCACCTCTTTTACTGTTCTTCTTATGGTTGTGGCGATATTTTTAGTAGGAGGGGAAACTTTACATGATTTTGCATTTACATTGATAGTCGGAGTTATTGTCGGAACATATACATCAGTACTGGTGGCCAGCCCTCTTCTGGTAAGCTGGTACCAAAGGGGTATAAAGGTGAAAAAGTAAAATTACTTGACTAATGTGCTTTAATGTGCTTTAATTAAAATATATGGCATATAATTGTAGAACAATTTCACAGAAAATACTTAATAATCTGGAACCGCGGGTTAAAACCCTGGTTGCCAGACGTTTTGGATTAAACGGAGGAGAAATGGAAACTCTTGAAGCCATAGGACAGGATTTTAAAATTACCAGAGAAAGAGTGCGCCAGATCGTTGAGGTCGGATTGGAAAAATGCAGACAGACAGCCGGCCAGAATTTTAATAATGTCTTTAAGGATTTTTTTAATCATATAGACAGCAAAGGCGGACTAAGGAGGGAAGATTTGCTTCTTTCAGAATTGGGAGATTCAAAATACAATAATGATGTTTATTTCCTTCTGACGCTTTCTAATCAGTTTGAAAGATTCTCAGGCGATAAAAGCTTTTATCCTTTCTGGGCCGTTAAAAAAGATTCTCGTAATATTTCAAAGAAAGTTTCTGATTATCTGCAAGGAATGTTCGGAGAAAAAAAGCAACCTGCTTCTTTTGAGGTTTTACAGACGAATATACATGCGGAAATTCCTAATCTTGGAACTGAAGCAATCCAATCTTATATTGAAGTCTCAAAGAAAATAATGAAGGGCCCTGGAGGTTTTTACGGGCTTCGGGAGTGGGCGGAAATAAATCCAAGATTTATTAAGGATAAAGCATATTTGGTTTTAAAACAGGAGAATGAACCTCTTCATTTCACTCAAGTTGCAGAATTTATTCAGAAATTGAATATTCCGGAAAACAGCAGAAAACAAGTTCATACTCAGACGGTTCATAATGAATTAATTAAAGATCAAAGGTTTGTTTTGGTTGGCCGAGGGCTTTATGCATTAAAGGAATGGGGATATCAGGCTGGTGTAGTCAAGGATGTCATTGTAAAAACTCTGCAGGCTTCTTCAGGTCCCTTGTCTAAAACAGAAATAGTCAGTAAGGTTCTTGAACAACGTCAGGTGAAAAAGAACACAATCTTATTAAATCTCCAGGATAAAAAATACTTTTTAAGGGATTCAAACGATCGTTATTCCGTAAAGGAGGCTTAATTTTTCAAGAAATAATGGCAATTTTAAACATGTTCCAGCCAATCTGGACAGTTATAATGAATTGGTGGTGGCTATTATTGCCGGTTGTTTTGCATCGGCCTTTTTTATTCCTCTGGAGGTGGTGGAGAGTGGAACTTTGGCTGGCCGAACAAAAATATGTTTTATTGGAATTAAAAATCCCGAAGGATGTTTTGCAACCTTTAAAGGCTATGGATCAAGTTTTTTCTGGTCTTTGGGGCAGTATTTATGATCCTCCTGACTGGTGGGAAACATGGATAGAGGGAAAAATCCAGCATGCCTACGGCTTAGAAATAGTTTGCATTAATGGAGAACCGCATTTTTTCATAAAATGTCCTCAAGGAATACGGAAAACAGTGGAAGCCAATATATACGCCCAATATCCCAATGTTGAAATATCGCAACACGACGATTATACAAAGTATGTTCCCCAGGACATACCGAATAAAAATTGGGAGATGTGGGGCTGCGATTATACGCTTCTTTCAAATGATGTATATCCGATAAAAACCTACGCGTCTTTTTTTGAAGAAAAACCGGATGCGCCAATGGAAGAAAAAAGGTTGGATCCTTTGTCTTCTCTTCTAGAAGGCATGGGAAAACTTGGCCAAGGCGAAAATCTTTGGGTTCAGTTTTTGGCAACCCCAGCCATTAATGACGATGCCGGCACGCATTATTTTGACAGAGGAAAAGCATTAGTGGATAAGCTTGTAAAGCGTCCGGAGAAGCCCATGGCTAAACCCATTATCTTTGATATCTTTGATATCTTTGCCACTGGCAAGCCGCCTTCGACGGAACAGAGAAAAGAAGAGATTATTCCGCCGGAAATGAAATTAACTCCCGGAGAGAGGACAATTGTTTCTGCGATAGAAGAAAAAATCGCAAAAAGGTGCTATTCCGTCGGAGTAAGATTTATCTATCTCGCCAAGAGAGAGGTTTATTCAGGGCCCGCTAAGACCATTCCTTTGAGTTTTTTTCAGCAGTTTTCAACTACTAATCTTAATGCCATGGTGCCCAATGCAAAAATAGGGACGATGACAAAGGTAAAGAAACATTGGTTTGTTCCCTGGAATTACCTGATACCCAGGAGAGTTTATGTCAGGAAAAGAAATTTGTTTAAAAAATATGTCAGAAGGTTTAACGCTCTTTTCCCGGACCCCGGAGGCAATTTCATTTTAAGCACCGAAGAATTGGCAACGCTATTTCATTTTCCGGGGCAAAGCGTAACATCCGCGCCTTTTATGGAACGCGTAGAGTCTAAGAAAGGAGAAGCGCCTTCCGGTTTGCCGGTAGAGGAATAATCGCAAGTTTAATAAATTTATTATCAATCTAAGTTTTTACTGAATAATAATGGCTGAAAAAACAGAAATAAATTTTTTTGCTGAAACGACTTTCCGCAATGCGCGAAAGAAATTTGGCATAAAAACAGATGACCGGAGGCGCCATATGTATGTTGTCGGAAAGACGGGAATGGGGAAGACGAATATGCTTGTAAATATGGCAATTCAAGATATAACTGCCGGACACGGCATGGCCTTTATTGATCCGCACGGAGAGGCGGCAGAAGAGATCCTGGCCTTTATCCCCAAGGAGAGAGTAAAAGACGTAGTCTATTTTAATCCTTCCGACTTTGATTTTCCGATAGCTTTCAATATTATGGAGGAAGTGGCTCCGCAATACCGTCATTTGGTCGCCGGCGGGTTAATGGGCGTTTTTAAGAAGATATGGCCGGATGTCTGGTCTGCCAGAATGGAATATATTTTAAATAACTGCATTCTAGCTCTTTTGGAATATCCCGGATCAACGCTTTTGGGCGTAAACAGAATGCTTTCCGACTTGGTTTATAGGAAAAAAGTCATAGATAAAGTTACTGACCCAGTGGTAAAAGCTTTTTGGACCCAGGAATTTGCAAGATATACCCAGCGATATGAAGTTGAAGCCACTGCGGCAATCCAGAATAAAATAGGTCAGTTCATTTCAGCGCCTCTTATCCGTAATATCGTCGGACAGGAAAAGACAAAGCTCGATATGAGAAAAATTATGGATACGGAAAAGATATTCATCATCAATCTCTCTAAAGGAAAAGTCGGAGAGGATAATTCCAGGCTTCTTGGGGCGCTTGTGGTGACTAAACTGCAGTTGGCCGCTATGTCCCGCGTTGATATGCCGGAAAAAGACAGAAAAGATTTCTATCTTTATGTAGATGAATTCCAAAATTTTGCAACGGAATCATTTGCTAATATTTTATCTGAAGCCAGAAAATACCGCCTGACTCTGATCCTTACCCATCAATATATCACTCAAATGGATGAAACAGTCAGAGACGCCGTTTTTGGCAATGTAGGAACGCTTGTTACATTCCGCGTAGGAGCCGATGATGCAGAGTTTTTAGAAAGGGAATTCACCCCTGATTTCTTGGCTGCGGATCTGGTTAATCTCGGAAAATATAATATTTATCTTAAGCTTATGATTGACGGTTTAGCCGGACGGCCTTTTTCAGCTGAAACTTTAAAACCAATGCCGAAGCCTGATCAATCCTACGAAAAAGAAATTAATGAATCATCCCGCGAAAAATACGGAACACCCCGTAAAATCGTTGATGAATATATCTCGGACTGGGCAGGAGTTTCAGACGCATCGGCTGAAAAATCTGCCCAGACAAAAAGCCAGGAGCCCCGTTCCCCCGGGTTGCCCCAAAGTTTTTTTGGAAGAGATATACCTGAAGAACCGCAACATACTCTATATGATGCCCAATGTTCAAAATGCGGTAAATCAACCAAAGTAGTATTCCAGCCGGACGGAGTCAGGCCGGTTTACTGTAAGCCTTGCCGGAAAAAAATTGAGAATGAAAAGGAAGAAGGAAGAAGAATTCCGCCGCCGGAAATAGCTCCCCGCACTCCTCCCGTATCATTAAAGGAAGCAATTGAGAAGGGCGCAATGTCTTTTAGACAGCAGAGACAAACCACGGAATCCCATACTTCTAATCCTAAAGGAAGCGGTCCCGATTTAAATGAATTAAAAAAAGCTATCGGAGAATCTTTAGATAAAGAAGATTCCAATAAAAAGAGAAAGAATAATGGGGAAAAGAAGGGATTTATAGCTCCGGGAGAAACTGTCAAATTTTAATTTAATCCTATGAAGACTCTTGAAGATTTTGATTTTAACGGGAAACGAGTTCTAGTGAGATGCGAGTTTAATGTGCCGCTTAACGAAGGCGGCGTTGTTTTAGATGATTTCAGAATACGGAAAACTATCCCGACTATTGAGTATTTACTGAAGAAAAACTCGAAAATAATATTAATGTGCCATCTTGGCAGGCCACAGGGCCAGGTTGTGGAAAGTTTAAGATTAACGCCGGTTCAAAATACGCTTAATAAATATCTTGATGTATCGGTGGTGAAAGCGCAGGACTGCATTAGCAAGGAAGTGGAGGATCTGGTTAATCAAATGGATCCTAGAGAAATAATCCTGCTTGAGAATCTGAGGTTTCACAAAGAGGAAGAGGAAAACAATCCGGACTTTGCCGCAAATTTGGCAAAGCTTGGAGATATATATATCAATGATGCTTTCGGAGCTTCTCATCGCGCCCATGCATCCATCACAGGCATACCCGGAATCCTTCCTTCAGGCATTGGACTCTTATTTAAAAAAGAAATTGATGCTCTTGAAAATTTACTGAAAAACCCGCCAAAATCTTTAATTGGAATAATAGGAGGGATTAAGGTTGGAGCAAAAGCCAAGGTCATTGAAAGAATTTCCGAAAAAGCAGATTGGATTCTTGTGAGCAACCGGATACAGGATGAAATTGAAAATAAAAATATCATCTTTAAATACAGAGAAAAAATCATTATGCCGGTTGATGGCCTAGGAGAGGGAAATAATATTTATGATATAGGACCGAAAACAATAGATTTATTCAAAGAGAAGATATTATCCGCCAAGGCAGTTTTCTGGTCTGGTCCTTTGGGTATGATTGAAAAAACGGCATATCAGAAAGGATCAAAGGAAATTGCCAAGGCAATTGTTTCGAGCGGGGCTTTTTCAGTGGCCGGAGGAGGAGAGACAGTAGAATTCATCAATGCTGTCGGATTAGCCGATAATTTTAGTTTTGTATCAACGGGCGGGGGAGCAATGCTGGAATTTCTAAGCGGGGACAAACTGCCGGGGATTGTGGCATTGGAAAATTCCTAATTTTTAGGTTTTTTGATAGAATTCATAAATGGAAAAGAAATTCAAAAATTTAGATAAAGTCATAAACAGAGTTTTAACAGCGATTGCTAATAAGGAAAAAATAATTCTTTATGGCGATTCTGATCCTGACGGAGTCTCTTCTGTTATAATTTTCAAAGAAGCTATTGAAGCGCTGGGCGGTAAAATCAACGCGTTTTTTTTCCCGGACAGGGAAAAAGAAGGATATGGAATAAACAAAACGGCGTTAAATATTCTAAAAAGTAAAGCACCCGCTCTTTTTATTGTTTTTGACTGCGGATTGGGTAATATAGAAGAGGTAGATATGGCAAAGAAAATGGGGTTTGAGGTGATAATAATTGATCATCACGAGCCTCTTCCTAAAAAACCCAATGCCTCGCTTATTATTAATCCAAAACAGAAAGGAGATTTATATCCATTCAAGACATTCGCTTGTGCAGGCGTGGTATATAAGATTGCAAAAGCTTTGCTTTCCTCCGCCGGGAAGAAACACAAGTTGGAAAGTTTCCTTGAATTAGTTGCAATTGCCACCATTTCTGATCAAATGCCTATTGAAGCGGATAATAAAAAATTAATTAATGACGGATTACTTTCTCTCAATTTAACGGAACGTCCCGCATTAAAAGCACTTATTAAGCTAACAAAATATACAGGTAATGGAATTGATGAAATACGCCAAAAGATCGTACCTCCTCTGAATGCTTCAAATGCCAAGGATCATTTAAACGACGCTTTTATTTTCCTGATTGAGAAAAATAAAGGCAAAGCGGAAAAACTGGCCCGGTTGCTGATGAAAAAGCAGGAAATCAGAAAGAAGGAAATTAAAAGGATTAATGAAGAGACTGAATTTAAAATTGCTTCATCCGAGGAATCAATTATTTTTGAAGGAGATAAATCATGGCCACTTGTATTATTAGGTCCTGTGGGTTCTAAAGTCTGTCAGAAACACAATAAGCCGGTTTTTCTTTACCGGCATCTGAAAAAGGAAAGTCCGGGAGCGGTAAGAACGCCTATAGGATGCGACGGCGTGAAGGCTATGGTTTCCTGCAGGAAATATCTTGGAATTTACGGGGGGCATCCCAAAGCCGCCGGGTTCCGCCTTAAAAACGAAAACCTGAAAGATTTTAAAAAATGCCTTATTAAATATTTTAAAAATAATTAATTTTAATATGAAAGACTTAAATAAAATTACAGTTTTTACAGACGGGGGATCGCGTTCAAATCCTGGACCTGCCGCTTTAGGAGTCGTTATTCTTAATAAAGACGGGCATTTGATTAAAAAGTACGGCCATTATTTAGGCCATGCCACCAATAATGAAGCTGAATACGGAGCTCTTATTTTTGCCTTGAAGAAAATAAAAGCGCTTTATGGGAAGGATAAGATAAAAAGGCTGGAGGTTGATATAAAGTCTGATTCTGAACTGATGGTTAATCAGATGGCCGGACGGTATAAGCTGGTTGACCCCAAAATACAGCGTTTATTTATAGAAGCATGGAATCTGAAAATTGATTA
>JAUSNC010000003.1 GCA_030645645.1 Candidatus Parcubacteria bacterium | reverse complement strand
TTAAAAGAGCCGGGGGTAGTTTTGGCGGGCCCAATTTGGCATCGTTTTCTTGAAAAAGCCTTAATTAAATACCCAAAACAAACTTTTGAAAAACCGGAACTTCTTATTACTGGCAAAGATATAATTGATGGGATTATAAATCTTGACGACCCTCATAGTATTCTTAATTATATTAAAAAAACAGATCCTTTAGGGGATACCCCTTTAAGTCCGGAGGATGATCCTCAATATGAAAATTGGGAATTTGGAATTAAAAACTGGCTTCTTTTAAACCAGCTTTTTTCCACAACTTTAAATTTTTAATTAGATTGTCTGATTATTTTTTTATCGGCATAACAACATAAGTATAAGTGGCGTCTCCAATAGGTTTTAACACCGCAGGCCCTTCTTCTCCGCTTAAAAGAAGATTAATTTCCTGGCTTTTCATATTTATTAATCCGTCTATTAGAAATCTATAATTAAAGGATATTACCGCTTCCTTGCCTTCTATTTTACAAGGCATAAAAGATTTATTTTCTCCAATATCGGTATTTTGGGAAAGAATTTCTATGCCTTCTTTTTTAATATTTGTTTTAATTTGGATTTCATTTGTTTTTCCAGAAAATAGACTTGCTGCTTTTATTTGATTTAAAAATTCTTCTTTTTGTACAACTATTTCTGTTTCATATTTAGTTGGTATTATTTCTATATAGTTTGGGTATTGCCCGTCAATTAAACGGCTTATTACCTGAACTTGCGGATGATCAACTTCAGTTAAAGGATATTCAAACATTACTTGGTTATTTGAGAAAAATATTTTTATTTTTTGATCTCCGGCAGAAAAAATATTAATTAATTCTCTAGCGGCTTTTTGGGGAAGAATAAAAGAAGATTCTTGATTTTCTATAATCTGTTTTCCAAATAAAATTATTTTTTCCGCTAATCTGAAAGAATCTGTAGCCGCTAATGAAATTTTATCTTTTTGGATATTAAAATAAATACCGGATATTTCTGGCCTTATTTGGGTTTGCGCGCAAAAATCTATTACTTGTGCTAAACCCTGGCAAAAAGGAATACTATTAACCTCAATACTGTTTTTTCTTTCTATTTTAGGAATTATAGGAAATTCCTCTGAAGAAAGACCGTTAATCTGATTTATATTTTCTTTATGCTGGATTTGTAATATTTGATTTTTTATTTCCAAAGTTATTTTTTCATCGGAAATAAAATTAACCAAACTGGAAAGTAGTTTTGCCGGTATTGTTATTTTCCCTTCTTCTTCTGTTTTTACTAAAATCCAATACCTTATTGCAATTTCTAAATCCGTAGTACTTAAACCAAGGAAGTTTTTTTCAGCGGCAATTAAAACATTATTTAAAATTGGTAAATTTAAATTTTTACCAACTATTTTTTCTACAATACTTAAACCTTTCTTAAAGTTGTCTTTTAATAATATTACTTTCATAATTTATTATTACGTTATTATATATAGGTTAATTTTAATAAAATAAAGCTAATAACTGTTAATATATTGTTGATAAAATAAGGAAAGAGAGTTTAAAGGAAAGGGAATTAAAGATTAATAAAATAAGGTGCTAAAATTTTATTAAACTTATCCTTATTATAATAAACCCTTTTTCTATATTAAATTAATATATTCCTCTTATCTTTATTAACAATATTCTAACACCTAAATATTGTAAATTCTTTGCTTTATTAACTCTATTTCACCCGCAAAATTTTCGTTTTTCTCCACTTCAATAGAAACTTTATTACAGGAATATATTGCAGTTGTATGGTCTTTTCCCCGGAATTTTCTACCAATAAAAGGAAAGGAATTTTTTAATTCTGTTCTTAATAAAAACATTGCAATCTGGCGGGGTTTTACGATCTCCTTTTTCCGAGAGTCACATAAAATTTCCTCCTCTTTTAAATCATAAAATTCAGCCACTGTTTTAATAATCTTTTTAAAACTCGTGATTTTTGTGGGGTTTTTTATTATATTTTTTAATAAAGCCTGAGTTATAGCCAGATTTATTGTTTTTCCTGTCATTTTTTGGTGTGCCGACAGTCTATTTAGCGCTCCTTCTAACTCCCTTACGTTTCTTTGGATATTAACCGCAATATATTCAATAATTTCATCTGACACCGAAATGCCTTTTTCTTGAGCTTTTGTTTTAAGAATAGCGAGGCGCGTTTCATAATCAGGGAAACTAATATCCGCAATCATTCCTCCTTCAAAACGGGATTTTAATCTTTCCTCCAAGGCCGGAATGGCTTTTGGGGGCCTGTCGGAGGAAAGGATAATTTGTTTATTCTTTTCATAAAGGGCATTAAAAATATGGAAAAATTCCTCCTGAGTTTTTTCTTTCCCGGCAAGGAATTGGATATCATCAACTATCAAAACATCAATTGTTTTGTATAAATTTTTCAAACTGTCTATTGCCCGGTTTTTAATTGCGTTAACTATACTAGATGTCAGTTTCTCTGAAGAAAGGTATTTTATTCTCTTATCCGGTAAGTCTTTGATTATCTGGTTGCCTATCGCCTGTAAAAGGTGAGTTTTACCCAATCCCACTCCCCCATAAACAAATAAAGGGTTATAAACAGATCCAGGACTCTTTGTGATAGCCATAGCTGCGGCAAAAGGAAGTTCATTAAAAGGTCCTACTATAAAATTATCAAAACCGTAACGAGGATTTAAATTAGTGTCTTTATCTACTTGAAGTTCCTGAAATTCTAATTGTTCAGGCTCCACTAAGACAGCGATAGGTGACGGTGCCATTTCTTTTGTTTTTTGGTTATGGCTACCTGTTATATATTTTATTTCCCGCACTCCTTGATCCAAACTTTTAATAATTTCTAAAATAAGCTTGTTATATTTATTTTCCATCCATTCTTTTGAAAAATTATTAGGTACCGAAATTAAAACAAGCCCGTCTTTTCTTGATAATACGGAAGTGTTTTTAAACCAAGTTGCAAAATTAGCCGGGGAAATATGAAACTGTATCTGAGCAAGTACAGATTGCCAGATTTCTTCCTCATTCATAGAGTTTAAATAAAGTAAGTATCTAACAATCATTATCTGCTCCCCATATTTTTTGTCAAATATACTAAAAAATACGCTCAAAGGAGTTTTACATGTTGAAAATATGGGGAAAGAGTGTGAATAATAAATTTCTGCTTTTATCTTAATCTAATTGACTAGGTTGCCAATTTTTGGTAAATTTAAAAATATCAGACTAATATGAGTTTTACCTATAAACCGAAAAAATTAAAAAGAAAGCGAACGCACGGCTTTAGAAAAAGGAAAGGAACAAAGAACGGCAGAAAGGTTTTAGCCAGAAGGAGAGCAAAAAAAAGACGTAGTTTGACAGTCTAAAAATTCCCGCAGAAAACCTGCGGGTTGTTCTATTAAAAAGCAAACTAATGTTATCTAAAGACAGCCGTTTAAGAAAAAAAAGCGATTTTGACAAGGTTTTTAAAAAAGGAAAGTGGGTCAAAGAAAACCTTTTACTGCTGAAATTTCTACCGAATAATTTAGAAAACAGCAGGTTTGGCTTCGTGGTAAGTAAGAAGTTTTCCAATAAAGCCTCTATTAGGAATAAGACAAAGAGGCGCTTAAGAGACTTGTCCCGGGCCAGTTTGCCCAACTTAAAAGGGAAATACGATATGGTTATTCTGGTAAAATCCGGTATTGAAAAAGAAGAGTATAAAAACCTTAAAATTATCTTTAATCACCTGCTGGAGAAAGCGGGATTGCTAAAATAATGGCAAAAACAATAATATTAAAAATAGTAGAATTCTATCAAAAATATATTTCTTTTGCTTTAGGCAAAAGTTGCCGTTTTTATCCCAGCTGTTCAGAATACACATACGAAGCCGTAGAAAAATACGGATCCTTAAAAGGGATTACAAAGGGTACTATAAGAATTTTTAAATGCCACCCTTTCAGTAAAGGAGGGGTGGATATTCCATAAACACTATTTATATGTTTGAACTAATTTCAAAAGCTTTTGACATAATTTTATACCAGCCCCTTTTTAACGCATTAGTGGTGCTTTATGAATATATTCCCGGACACGATTTTGGAATTGCCGTAATTGTATTTACCCTAGCTATAAAGTTTTTGTTTTATCCTCTCGGAATGAAGGGAATAGCCGCACAAAAGCAAATCCAAGACATTCAGCCCCAAATTAAAGAAATACAGGAGAAGTATAAAGACGATAAGGCCCAGCAGGCGAAAGCCACAATGGAGTTGTACCAAAAGGAAAAGGTAAATCCCCTTTCAGGGTGCCTTCCCCTTTTGCTTCAATTGCCAATTCTTTTTGCTTTATACCGGGTTTTCTGGAAAGGATTAAATGAAGGGCAGTTGCATTATCTTTATTCCTTTATTCCTGCGCCCTCCAGTCTGAATTACGGGTTCCTGGGACTGATTGATTTGTCCAAAACGTTTTTTATAACCGTGAATGATCAAAAAGGATATTACTGGCCGGTTCTTATTCTGGCAGTTATAGTAGGCGTTGCCCAATATTTCCAGACAAAAATGGCGTCTCCTGCCAAGTCGGCGCCAAAACAAAGCGATATGGCGGCTGCCATGCAAAAACAGATGCTTTATTTCCTTCCGGCATTTTCGGTGCTTATTCTGCTCAATATCCCCGCCGCAGTGGCTCTTTATTGGCTGACCTCCACCCTCTTTACAATCGGCCAGCAATATATTATCTTTAATAAGAAAAAGATATAACAAGTTTTAAATATGATGAGCCATGAAGACGTCAAAAAAATAAGGGAAACCGTGCAGGAATTTTTTTCCAAAATGAGCTTTGACGTGACTGTAAAAGTTGAAAAGCCCGAAGACTTGACCGTTCCCGTCAGCTTAGAAACAGAAGACCCTCAGATTCTAATAGGGGAAAACGGACAGACTCTTCTGGAAATACAAAGGCTTTTAAAAGGAATATTAAGGAAAAGAATAACCGATCCTTTCTTCCTTAATATTGATATTAATGATTATAAAAAGAAGAAGACGGAATACCTTAAAGAAATGGCAAATACCATAGCCGATGAAGTATCCCTTTTAAAACAAGACAAAGAGCTTCCTCCTATGCCGGCTCATGAAAGAAGAGTTGTGCATATGGCCCTTGCTGAGAGGCCGGATATTATTTCTGAGAGTTTCGGCACCGATCCTGACAGGAAAATAATCGTAAAACCAAAAACAGCTTAAAAAATAAATAAAAAAAGCGCCCATACAAAGGCGCTTTTTTACTTGTTCAAGTACAGCGTTATACACACTAATTATAAAAAATCTAAGACTATTGAAGTTCTTCTTTAGCTTTCTTTATTCTTAGGACTTCTTCAGGAGCGGTGGTTATTATCTGATCTTCTGTATAGGAGGCAATTATTTTTATTGCCACGTGCTTTTGCCCGGCAAAAAATATGCCCTCCCCCACCTCGGCCTCCAAAAGCAGATATTTTTCTTCCTCTGTGAGATTGAAAGTTTTTTTAACAATATCAATAGCGGCAGGACTCTGCTTCAGCAAGATTTGAAGAGAAGAGTTGGTGATAATAGGCTGGCCGTAGCTTGATTTCATAAAATCGTTGACATCCTGAGTGATGGTTGTAACGCCAAGCCAGTATTTTCTGGCTCTTTTGGCAATGCCGTAAAGGAAAGAAGCGCTGTCTTCAGATTGCATAACCCACCATGCTTCGTCAACAACCAAAATTCTTTTTTTAAGCTCAGATCTCACTTTATTCCAAATGTATCGCATAACAATGAAAATGGCGATCGGTCTCAAAGAATCTTCAGTGTCCCTAATGCCGAACACAACCAGCGGCTTGTCCATTGTTACGTTTGTCGGCTGGTTGAAGAACTGAGAAAAGGTTCCTTTTGTGAATTTCCTTATCCTTCTCACTAAAGATTCGGTTCCTTCCATTCCGGTTAAAACCAGCTCTAAGTCTTCCATTAAGGGTATTCTGTCCTTCCAAAGAGCGGGGTCGGAAGTGGGTGTAATATCTTTAGATGCGTAAGTTTCAGCCAAGGCCCTGTCAATAAGCGCGTCTTCCTCGGGGTTTAATCCCTCAAGCATAATTCTCAAAAGACCAACCAGGTTGATAATATTCGTTCTTAAGACGTCTTCTGGCTTTTCATCTCCCGAAGGAGCGGGTAAATCAAAAGGATTGATATGGTTTGAAGATGCCAAAGAAATATCAATAAATGAGCCGCCAACCGTATCTGTCAGTGTTTTATATTCGTTTTCCGGATCAATAATTATAACATCCGTGCCCATCATTAAGGACCTCAAAATTTCCAGCTTTACGCCGTATGATTTGCCGGAGCCCGCCTTGGCAAAAACCGTTGAGTTCGCGTTTTCCAGGCTGAACCGGTCAAAAATAATCATAGAATTATTATGCCTGTTCAGGCCGTAGAGAATTCCGTCGTTTGAACTTAGGTCAAAAGAAACAAAAGGAAACAGGCTGGATAACGGATCCGTGTTCATTGTGGTATGGACCTGAAGAAAATCTAAACCGTAAGGAAAACAAGTATTAAATCCTTCCTTTTGCTGGTAAAGAGCGGGTTTGATATAAATCAGCCGGGCCTCAAGAATAGACCGTAAAGATGTTTCTGTTTCCCTTATTTCTTCCAAACTTGAACCATATATGGTGAGATAAAGGCCGAGCCGGAACATTTTCTCCTGGGCTGTCTGGAGTTTATCCCGCAAGGTTTCCATATCCTGATAGGCGGTTTCCAAAGCAGGATCCCTTATTAATCCTTTTTCCTGGCTTTCGCTTAGTTCCGCCTGAACTTCAGTGACGCTCTTCCTTAATTTCTTTAATGCTGTTCCCGTATCAACAGGATGAATGAATAAAGAAATATCCAAAGGAGTACTTAGGTTTATAATCGGACTGAACCAGCCCGTATTCAAATAGCGGGGATATGAGAATATAAAGAAAGATTTTGCGAATCTTCCGCCTAATTTAAAGTAGTCCGGCGTTATTTCCAGCAACGAGGGCGCAATAATATCGTGCAGAGTCGTTATTTCTCTGTCAAATATTTTTTCCGGTTTTTCTTTTTTTTTGCCAAAAAACATAAAATTTAAATCAGCTTAAAATTTCAGGAGGCAATTCCGGGTAATAACCAACCTCTGCCTCTTCAGGATGGTAAGACGACCAGTATAATTCTATTAATTCAGGCGTGCTTAAAGGAACGCTGTATAATCCGCATCTTCTTAATCCTAAAGCTACAAATTCTATTCTTTGCCATAACTGGTTTTTACATCTTTGGAATTGATCATCAGAAAGGGAACCTGTTAATCCTCCCGGTTTTAAAAATTCAGAGATATTTTTTGTTGTTGCTTGTCCCTGGGCTTCCAGCAGGGTAAAAGGCACCACAACATAAAAGCTTTTAGCCATAATTTCACTCCCTTTAATCAGTTCTTCAACAAAAGCCGTATAATCGGCTGTTTGAATTTTCATCAGCTCGTTTTGTTGTTTCCCTTCAAGATCCTTCAGTTTTTGTATATAGCCGGTCATGTTTATTTTTCTTGATTGGACCAAAATCTGTATGGAAAAATCCAAAGAATTAAGGAAATTCTGGAACTGGTAGATTGTGGCAGTTTGTTCGTCTTCCGATTTCAACGCAAAATTTTGGGAGGAAACCATTATTACTCCCCGCAAAGCGCGGTTTTTAAGAATAACTATTCCTTCCTTTATCTGGTCTATCTCTAAAAATTGTTGGGCAGATGATCCTTGGGATGTTTTCATTTCTTTGTTTCAATTTTCATATTAAGGTCACTTAATTTGCTTTTGCTCGTAACCGGAAGAGTTTTTTTATTTTCCGCCATACCCTCTTTTGCTTTGGCCATATTTACCGCAGGCTTTTTTATTTCTGTTTTTATTATTTTGAAATCTTGCCTTTTCCAAAGAAAAATTTTAGAAGCAGAGAAAAAAAGAATAATATTTTTAATCAGGTCAGGCAGGGATCTTCCTTCTACTTTCAAAAGGGCTAAAGCCAGCGCAATAACGCCAGCTATTACAGAGCCTATTATAAACAGAGCAGACATGCCGAAAGAAACATATAAAACAAGGGCGATGGCGGCAGCCACGGCAAGGTAGATAAACTGCTTAAATGTGAATGGCCCTACTATTTTGGCTTCATGTTCAATAAATTGGGGAATTGTGTGCTGCATATTTTTTAACTAAACTAAGTATTAATATCTAAATTTCTTCCCGGTAGGAATCCGGTCTCGGGGGAATCTTTGTTTTTTCCTCCGCTTTCTCAATAGGTCTTTTCGTTGTTTCCTTTCTGTTTCCAATTACAGACGCTCCTTCCTTATTTTTCTGGCCTTCTGATTTTTGAGAAGCTGTTCCATAAAGCGTTTCCAAGCTATTTTTCACCGGAAAGAAAATAAATCGATTAATTTCCTGTGCTACTTTTTTGGCCTGTTTTTTATTCTCTCCCAATTCTTCTTCTATTTCTTGCTCAATCTCTTCCGGGGTTAGTAGGCCAAGTAAAACATAACCAACATACTCGGCTATCTTTCCGATTCTTTCATCAGTAATATCGTTCCTTATACATATTTCCCTAATACTATTTGCTGTATCCTCGGCAAAAATTACTGACCTTAATTCTTCCGGCAGTTTATTGTATAATTTCCAGAGTTCTTCTTGAGTGTATTTTTTAAGCATATATACTTGACAAATTATTTAATAAGTTGTATAAAGGTGTTAAGTGAATAAATGTGAATTTAGGAAAAAAGAAGGAAAGCGTACCTGAAGAAAGAATAGAAAGCGTGGAAGAAGAAATACAGGATTTAAAGAAAAAAATAGGGAAGGCAAATGCTGTAATCAATGCTCCAGAACTAGGCAGTAAAACCATCGAAGAAGCAATAGAGGATCTTGAAGAAAAGCGTAAGCATTTACAACTAGCCAGGCTTCAGTTAGAACTTACACTCAAGCAAACTGCGTTGGAAGAAAAAGCTCTAGAAGTAGAAATGAAGCGTCAGAAACTCGATGAAACACGTGCCGCTCATATAGCTTCAAAGGAGAAGGCAGTAGATTCGACTCCTAAACCGTAAACCGTCCTAATTATGGGTAAGTCTAAGTATAAGTCTTTATTTTAAGACTAACTTATGACCTCTGCCCGATTTTTTTTTATTTTTAACCTACTCCTGCCGGCGGTTTTCTCTCTCTAATTCTTTGCCGTGCCTGAGTAGCTTCTTTTTTTTCTTCCATTTCTGCTTCTCTGGTTGTTTTTCGCAACTCACCAATTCTATCTTCCTTATC
>JAUSNC010000063.1 GCA_030645645.1 Candidatus Parcubacteria bacterium | reverse complement strand
CAAATAGAACCTTAAAGGCCCAGCTGGCGGCGGATGCAGGAAGTTCAGCTCCTGTTCAGTTTGTTTTTGCCAGCTCTACTGCAATCGGCCCCACGGATCAGAATATCACAGGATTTGAAAGAATGATTTCAGTAAGCGCTTCGTATCCTACAGTTCCCGTGCCGCCTCTTGCCAGAACCGCAGAAGCTCTTTCATCTTCCGCAATAAGATGGCATTTTATTGATTTGTCCAACAACGAATTTGGTTTTAAGATTTTAGATTATGCTTTAAAGATTATTATTCAGAAGGATGAATCAGATCTTTCCTATATTGATGAAACAGGTTTGCAGCAGAATACAAATTATTCCGGCCGCAGGATATACGGTTTTAACGACAGGGGACAGAGCAGTTATTCAGATTTCTTTCCGTCGGTTTTTACTTTGGCCGAAATTCCTTCAGTAATAACGGCAGAGGACAGTAGTATAAATAAAATAAAAGTTAAGGCTGAAGGAGGCCCGACCAATTTAACCAGCGACAAAACCGGCCTGTATTTTGAGAATATAACCGCAAATACAAATTCAGGGTGGATTAGGGATAATATTTGGATTTCAACAGGCTTAACTGCAGGGAATGAGTATGAATTCAGGGTGAAAGCGAGAAACGCCGACGGAATAGAAACTTCCTGGTCTCAAATAATAAAGCTTTCAACTTCGGGAGATCAAGAGGCGGTTGTCACGCCCTTGCCTGCGCCGGAGCCTTCTCCAGCGCCCCAGCCTTCGGAAAAACCGGTTTCAGAGATGACGGCTGTTGAACTTCAGGCAAAAATAACGGAAATTCAACAGAAAATAATAGAGATTTTAAGCCAGCTGATCCTGCTTATCCAGCAGCAGATTGCCGGAATTTAAAAAGAAAACAAAAAACACTTTTAAAGGTGTTTTTTTGTTGGTTTCTTTAAATAAACAGTTTTTCCGTTTCTGCCACCATTTTTTCTTTTGAGAATTTATTTTCCAGTCTTTCTGCCGCTCTGGCGGCGAAATTCTGAAATTTTTGCTGATTAGAGAATGCCTCCGTTATTTTTTCCGCCAATGCATCGCTGTTTTTAGGCTCCACTAAAATTCCATCAACTCCGTCTTTTAAGATTTCGGGCAATGCGCCGACTTGCGTAGCTATTATTGGAATTTGGGCCGCCATGGTTTCCAGAATAATCCAGGGGAATCCTTCTTTGACGGAGGGCAGAACAAAAATATCAAAAGCTTTCAGATATTTATATGCTTCAGGCACCCTTCCTTTCAAAATAACTTTTTCCTGCAAATTATATTTCTTAATTAATTTTTCAAGTTCCTGACGTTGTTTTCCTTCTCCGATAATCAGGAAACGCGCATTTGATAATTTTTGGCTGACTTTATCAGCGGCTTCAATCAAATAGTCCAAACCCTTTGTTTTATAGAAATTAGCCACGGTTCCTATTAAAAATGTTCCCGGAAGAAAATTACCCAGCCTGTTTCTGGCTTCTTCATTTGAAAGGAATTCCAGGGAACCGCTATTCAGGCCGTTATATATCCTTATCATTTTTTCAGGAGGCGCGACCTTTTTTTCCAAAGCTGTTTTAAGGTCGAATTCCGAATTAACCACTATTTTATCTTTCCATCTTGCGCTGATTTTCTCCATTAAAAGTACGGCTTTATTAAAAACAGAATGTCTGGGGTCGTTAAAGGCCCATCCGCCTATGCGGTATATGATTTGAATTTTGTGTGAATTTCTATGTAAAATTCCGGCAATGGATCCTAAAAATCCTGCGGTTGTGGAGCATAAGAAAAGAATATCCGGATTTTCTTTTTTCAGGATATTCAAGATTTCCTTTATTGCCGGGATTGACTGCCAGGATAGGGGATTTCTTTTCAGCCATTTCAATTGGACGCCTTCAATTTTTTTATTTCGCAGTTTTAAGAAGAGTTCTCCGTCTCCTTCTCCGGCCGCAACCGAGATTTCGTATTTTTGAGAATCCAGCGAAGAAGCCATTTCAAAAATATAGCGCTGGGCGCCGCCGAATTCTGACTGGGTGACGAGAAAGAGAATTTTCTTTTTATCAATAGTGGCAGATTCCATGATATTTACATTTTAGCCCAGAAATCTGCCATTAACAACATATTAAACTTGACTTTTTTTAAAAATAGTGTAATATTGAAGCGGTTCTTAATGGACATCAAAAATAATAATGGAAGTAAGAAGGCGGAAATGAGAATAGCGGTTGGAGTTAGATTCTGGGGAGAAAAGAAGGAAGATATTTCAGTAATTGAAAATTTTCTTGATAACGCCCTGAAAACAAATGTTGAAAAAATCTTGGTCGCAATCAATATAGACAAAGACAGAACAAACGCCGTAGAAATACTTATAGACGAATATCCGGAAAACAGAGTTAATACATTCGGGGTAACGCCTTGGGGTAAATTCGTCCTCCCATGCAACGCTCTGATACTTAAAGCCGCAGAGGAAAAAGCAACTCATTTGCTCACCGCGTCAACTGAAGTAACCCTGACACAGGATATAATTGACCAGCTTGTCAGTCATATGGACAACGAAACACTGATAGTCGGCGCAGCTTTGCCGGGACATAAATTGAGCGAATCTAACCAGGAAACCACTCTTGTATTAGACGCAACTGGAGTAGAATTTCCATGGGGAACTTACGCGCTCTGGAATCTGCGTTATTTGCAGACAACCGGAATATGCGCAATCGGAGACGCCCCGTTTGATCCCACAAAAGCAGGAGTTGAAGAAATGGTGACTCTCACTATTCTGCAAAAAAAGATCTTCCCGGGCACAAAAATAAAATTGGTGGAAATAGACGGTATACAATGGAATACCGATTTCACCGGAGAACGTCTAGAAAAACACATTAAAAAAATGGAAAGTAAAGCAGAGCGGCCGGAAGCGCAATTTAATTTTATAGGCCTGAAATGCCGGCCTACGGTAATACATATAAAAAAAACCAGTTAGTGACCTTTTCATAAAGAAAAGGTTATTTTTTTATAATAAATAAAAGGAGTAATTGTAAAATTACTCCTTGTTTGATTAAGATAAGCCGATTATCAATACGCTTATTACCATAATCACAGCTCCAATCAATCTTTCTTTAATTCCTTTTTCTTTAAAGATTAAGGCGCCGAATATTACTCCCATTACCACGCTGGTTCTTTTTATTGATATGACGTATGCCACCAGAGTTAGGTTTATTGCTGTCATTTGGAAAATTACGGAAATGGCGCTGAATAATCCCATCAGTAACAGGATTTTTTTGCCTCTCATAATTTGAGTAGTGGGTTTTTGCGATTTATACAGCATAATCGGTAACATTCCCAATATAAGCATGAAATTTATACTGATAACCCAGAAAATAGGAGAGGAATTTTGGACGCCGATTTTATCAAAGTTTGAAGTTATACTCCATATGAATGCGACTAATAGCATGAGTTTCGGGCCTTTTTCTTTCAGTAGGGATTTGAACGGGGCGAGATATCCTTTGCTTATTTCTTTTATCTTCATTATATAGGCTCCAATAACTCCTAGAATTATGCCAGCTATTCCGAGAGCGTTCGGCAGTTCATGGACAAGTAGAGGCGAAGTTATTAGAAGGAATATCGGAGTGAATGTCACCATGGGTATTACAATGGATAAATCAGAGCTTTTCAGTGCTTTAAAGAAAAGTATTGTAGCTACTATATTTAAGCTTCCGCTGACCAAGAGAGCAATCCAGAATTGTTCTCCCAAAGGAGGTATTTTAATAAAGAGCAGGAATGGTATTAAAATAGGCAGGGCAAAGAAACGCAGTGACCAGGCAACTACGTATTCATCTATATTTTTCAGGCTTTTCTTCCCGGCAACGTCCTTCAGTGATTCAAACAGTGCACATAGGATTGAGTATAAAAACCAAATCATAATATTTATATTTTAGTTCAGAACCCGGCCTTTAGCAATAAACGGAGGATAAATCTCCGTTGAATCTATGTTGACTTTTTGGGTCAACTGAATATATAATGGTTTATATAATAAAACAGATAAATTTGTAATTATATTTAATTTTATGGATAAAAAAATCGGCGTTTTCGGAGCAGGAATGGTCGGTGGAGCTTTAATAAAATATCTGGAAGAAAAGAAGGGGATTAAGCCCATTGTTTATGATCCAGTCAAGAATTTCGGCACCATTCAGGAGGTAAATCAGGCAGATATTCTTTTTATTTGCGTTCCCACGCCTTATAGGAGAGACGGCAAGGGTTTTGACTTGTCTTATGTCAGGGATTCGCTTTCTAAAATACAGGGAGAGAAAACGGTGGTTATAAAATCAACGGTTTTACCGGGAACTACGGAAACTTTACAAAAAGAATATCCCCAGCACAAAATGCTTATGAATCCTGAATTTTTGACCGAAATGACCGCAGATCAGGATATGAGTTATCCCGACAGGCAGATTATCGGCTACACTGATAAATCTTACACCGTGGCAGGGGAGATAATGCAGATTCTTCCCTTAGCCCCTTTTGAAAAGATTTTACCCGCTACCGAAGCTGAAATGGTGAAATATTTCGGCAATACCTGGTTTTCAACCAAAGTCACGTTTGCTAATCAGATGTATGACTTATGCAAAGCTATGGAAATTGACTATGACCGTATGGTGGAAGCAGCGGCGGCAGACAAAAGAATAGGAAGGTCTCATCTTGAGGTTTTTCACAAGGGTTACCGCGGCTATGGAGGGAAATGCCTCCCAAAGGACCACAAAGCCATCATACAGCTTGCTGAGAGCAAAGGTGTCAATATGAGGCTCCATAAGACGGTTGACGAGATAAACGAAGACCTGATGAAGATGCAGAATATAGATAATCCGGAAACCTTCAGCAAACGGGAATAATTATTAATCTGATATTTTATGCCAAAGGTTTTAGTTACCGGCGGAGCGGGGTTTATTGGATCCCACCTGACCGATGTTTTAATTGAAAAAGGATACCAAGTAGTGATAATTGATAATCTTTCAGGAGGGAAAAAGGAAAATATCAATCCAAAAGCGGAATTTCATCTTCTTGATTTGAGAGATTTTGATAAAATTCAACCTCTTTTTGCAGGGATTGATTATGTTTTTCATCTGGCGGCAAAACCAAGGATTCCTCTTTCAATAATAGACCCTATATCCGCCCATGAGAATAATCTTAATGCCACCCTCAATGTTTTAGTGGCTTCAAGAGACAATAAAGTAAAGAAAGTTGTTTATGCATCTTCCTCATCCGTCTACGGCAACCAGGAAAAATTGCCGCAGAGAGAAGATATGAACCCAGATCCTTTGAATCCTTATGCGCTTCAAAAATACGTGGGAGAGCTTTACTGCAAAATATTTTCCAGCCTATATGGCCTACAGACTGTTTCAACGAGATTCTTTAATGTATACGGTCCCAGGGCTCCGCAGGAGGGAGCATATGCCACCGTTATCGGAATATTTTTAGGACAGAAGCAAAAAGGAGAAACCATCACAATAACCGGAGACGGAAACCAGAAAAGAGATTTTACCTATGTCAGAGATATTGTTAATGGCGTAATTTTGGCAGCGGAAAAGAATGCCGGCGGAGGAGAGGTTTTTAATCTTGGAGGAGGACATAATTACAGTATAAATGAATTAGCAAAGAGAATAGGCGGTCCGAGCGTTTATATTGACCCAAGACCCGGGGAAATAAAAGAAAGCTTGGCTGACAGTTCAAAGGCTCAGAAGCTTTTAGGGTGGAAGCCCCAGTTTACTCTGGAAATGGGG
>JAUSNC010000061.1 GCA_030645645.1 Candidatus Parcubacteria bacterium | reverse complement strand
CAAATCATGCCCGAGATTTTTCTTTACCAAATCAATCGTACTTAAGAGCTGGCTTAATCCTTCCAGCGCCAAATATTCGCACTGGACAGGAATTAAAACTTCATCTGCGGCGCAAAGAGCATTAATTGTCAGAATACCGAGGCTTGGAGGGCAGTCAATAAGTATAAAGTCATAAGAATCCTTTACTTTTTCCAAAATATTGCGGAGTTTGAATTCCCTTTCTTTCTCCCCCACCAATTCTATATTGGCCCCGGCCAGATCAGATGAAGCTGGCATTATTTCATATCCGAAAAACTGACTTTTCCGGATAATTGCCGATGGCGTAATCTGCCCGGTTAAAACATGGTAAATGGAAAGCGGAAGATTATTCGGATTTATTCCCAAGGAAAAAGTAGCATTGGCCTGATGGTCAAAGTCTACTAAAAGAACTTTTTTGCCGGATGCGGCCAAAAAAACAGGAAGATTTACACTGACATTAGTCTTCCCCACTCCTCCTTTATTATTTGCAACACAGATGATGCGGGTCATTAAATAAGATTACCAAAAAAAAATTAAATTGACAAATATTTTTGGTTATTGCATCGTTCCCCTTTAATTGAAAAAAAGATAAAATATTGTTAGAATAACAAATCTGCCGAAGTGGTGAAACTGGCAAACACGATGGACTCAAAATCCATTGCTCGAAAGGGCTTGAGGGTTCAACTCCCTCCTTCGGCACATTTTTTATGCCAAAAACTAAACTTCCTAATAAGAATTTTAAATGGACACCAGAACTTGCTTATTCAATAGGCCTGCTTACAACTGACGGAAACATATCTAAGGACGGGCGTCATATAATAATGAAGTCATCCGATATTCAATTATTGAACACATTTAAAAAATGTTTGAATATTAAAAATAAAATAGCTAAATCAAAAAATGACAGTTGGGCGAAAAAACCTCACTATAGAATACAATTTGGCGGAGTTCAATTTTATAGATGGTTGTTAAAAATTGGTTTATTCCCGAATAAAACTTATACGATTGGTTCTATTAATATACCTCAAAAATATTTTGTGGATTTTTTAAGGGGTCACTTAGACGGAGATGGCGATATTTCTACTTATAAAGATTATTATAATACTTATAAAAATAAAAAATATATTTACAATAGAATATTTACAAGATTTCGTTCAGTAAGCAAAATACATATTGAATGGTTAAGGAATAATATTTTTAAAATCATCTCTATTAAAGGTCATTTAATAGAAAAAAAACCCAGAAGAGAATATCAAACCGCCACAATGTGGATATTAAGATTTGCCAAAAAAGATTCTATTAAATTGTTTTCTTGGTTATATTATTCCCCCTCTATTCCCTGTTTGATTCGTAAAAGAGAAATTGCTGAAAATTTTATTCATAATATGGTCCAACTGCCTGGCTGATATTGGCAAACCTATGAGCGCAAGCTCGTGAGGGTTCGACCCCCTCCCCAGGCACTAAAATAAAAGTGGCGCATTGAAGGCGCCGCTTTTGTATTTATATGCTTTTACTGGAGAATAGGATATTTTTCAACCAAAGCCGTGTTAGACCACCATCTTCCTAGTCCTAATTGGCCGGCTCCTGTTAAGGCAAATCCTGCTAAAACTAAAGCATATATTACATGCTCATCCAAAAACGGATTATTAACAGGAGGAATAAATCCTGCGGTATAAAAGCTGAATAGCATTATTATACCCGCATAACTGCCCAGCCTTACCATAATCCCGGATAAAAGAGTTATTCCCACAAAAAAGAGTCCTGCCATAAAGAGCCAATCAACCAAAGGATTACCCGCTAAGCTGTGATAGAAGGAAGAGAAAGGCCCTTTTACGGCAAAATTCAGGAATCCTTCGGTCGGAGAACCGCCTACAATCCATGATTTACCTCCAGCCGTTGCAAAACCAAATCCGAACACTTTATCAATGAAAGCCCAGAAAAAAATCCAACCCATTCCTAATCTTAATAGTCCCCAAATATATTTCTCTTTGTTGTTTTCCATATTTTTAATTTATTTTATCTATTAATTTTCATACCTTTTTTATCCTCTGCTATCTTATAAACCCATTCAAGAGGATTAGTTTCTTGTATTTTTTGAGCGATTTTTTTGGCAGATTCTGTTTTCAAATTTCTACTGGAATTCCATTGCCATAATTTTCTATTCTTTTCATCTTTAAAAAAATGTTCCTGATTTAAAATCATCTGATCGAGAAGATCAGCGTCTTTGGCAACAATGGCTTCTTTGGTTTTACGTTGGAGAAATTCTTCTGAAATTTCTAGAACGTCTTTTGCGATTGGGAGACCATCCATTTGATCTATGATCGCTTCCTCTTCTTTTAAATCAGCGTACATTTTATTTACAAAATTAGCATCTCCTGTTCTTGCTTCAGGAATATCATGAAACAATGCCATTTTTAAAACTTTATTCTGGTCAGCTCCTTCAAGTTCAGCCAAAATCATTCCAATAACAGCCACACGAAAACTGTGATCAGAAATATTATCACTCACTTCTTGAATCACCTGACGATGAGACCGGGTCAATCGGCGCAATGAGGCTATTTCAAAGAAGAAATTTATAATTTTATCTATTTTCATAATTAAGCTGGTATTAAATCGCAAAAATAGAAACGATTATCCCTTAAAACGATTTCTCCTTTTTCATATTTTACGGGCTTCTTGAATATCGGCCCGTCAAACACGAATGAATGGAATTCGCCATTTTCTCCGCAGGGATCAATGCCATTAGGCAGATCTTTTAAAAATTTCCTGTCAAAAATCCTGCCAACGAATTCTTTTCCTAAAACTTTCGAATCAACGCAAACAATTATCGCTTTAAATCCAAGATCAATGAACTTTTCAGCAATTTCTGCGCCGCTTCTCTTCCATAAAGGGAAAATCCCTTTCATCCCTATTTTTGCCAGCATCTGCTCCCTGTATTTCCTTACATCAACCAGATAAACATCGCCAAACGCGGCAGAAAGCACTCCCTTGGCCTTGTAGCACCCTAAAACATCAGCCATTCTGTCCTGATACTCTTTACAAGGAGAATCCTTAGCTATGTACATTTTCTCCAAAGGCATTCCTATTGCTTTTGCCTGTTTTAAAAGAAGGCTTCTTCTTACTCCGTGCATGCTTATTCTATCAAAATCCTCGGTCAAAGTCGTCAATAAAGCCAGAATCTCGTAATTGCCATGCAATAATTCGTAGAAGGCCAGAGCGCTGTCTTTTCCTCCGCTCCAGGCAAAAATGATTTTTTCAGGCATTATTTTTAAAATATTTTTTATATATCTGTATAGAAACCAAACCTGTTAAGATTCCGACAATGGCCCCAAAAAATATATCAGCGGGCCAATGAATTCCCACAAACACCCTGAAAAAAGAAATCAGTGAACTGCAAATAAAGAGCACTATTCCCGTTTTTTTATTGTAATAATAAACAATCGTGCTTAAGGCGAAAAAGAATGCAGCATGCCCTGAAGGAAAAGACTGTTGATGCACTTCTCCGACAAGAAGATTAACATGATTATTAACAAAAGGCCTGTACCTCGGAATAAGAAATCTGATAAATTCAACAATAAAAAATCTGGCGAAAATAGCCGAAGCAAACCCTCCGACCACCATTTTAAAATACTTTTTCTTATCTACTAATAAAAAAGCCGCAATAGGAATCGGGACTATATATGGAAAATATTTAGCGAAAAATACGCCTATTAAGTCCAGCCATGCATATTGCCCGGCTAATCCGTTTATTTGCGAAAAAAGATAAAAATCAAAATTCATATTATTCTTTACTCAAAGAAGTTATAACTCTGGGACCGTTTTTGGTTACTACTACCGTATGTTCAAAATGAGCAGATAAAGATCCGTCCTGGGTTATATATCCAAACCCGTCTTTTCCCTTTTTTATACGGTAATCTCCTATTGTAACCATAGGTTCTAAACACAAAACCATACCCTCTTTAATTTTCTCACCTTGTCCTTCTTTCCCAAAATTCATAATCTGGGGATCTTCATGGAGCTCTTTTCCTATGCCATGTCCGCAAAGCTCCCGAACAACATTGAATCCCTGCGATTCAACGTATTTTTGAATAGTATTTCCTATTGCCCCTATTCTTTTACCTGGCACAACTTTTTTTAACGCTCTTTTAAGAGACTTTCTGGTAATCCTAATTAGTCTGCCCGCTTCAGAATCAACTTTTCCAATTGGAATGGTCAAGGCCATATCTGAATGGAATCCTTTGAAGAATATTCCAAGATCAAGAGAAATAATATCTCCTTCCTTAAGAACTCTCTCTGAAGGAATAGCATGAACGATTTCTTCATTAATGGACGTGCATAAACAGGAAGGATAAGGAATATTTATCTCATCTTCCGGAGAACGAAAATCCTTAAAAGAACATTTTGCTCCATATTTTAAAACAAGGTCCTCAGCGGCCTTGTCTATTTCCTTAGTTTTGACGCCTGGCCGTACCATTTTCTGTAATTCTTCCATAATCTCTGCTAAAATCTTTCCTCCTTCTGTCATTATTTTTATTTCTTCAGGACTTTTGATTGTAATCATTTTATCGCTTTTAATATATCCTCAAAAACTTCGGCAACCGATTGTTCTCCGTTGACTTCTATTACTTTTAATCCGCTTTTTTTGAACAATTCAATCAAAGGAAATGTCCTTTCCTTATATTCTTTAAGCCTGACTTTTATTGTTTCGGGATCGTCCAATCCTTCTCTTCGGACCAGTTTTGATCCGTCCAAGGGACAAGTTTTCAGATTGACAGTTTCCGGTTTGTATACAATTGGATGACGCATAAGCTCGCAAATCCTCCTGTGGGAATTACGCCAAATAGACTGTTCCGGAGAAAGTAAAAGCTTAATAACTTTTATATTTTTCTTGCCGAAAAGTTCAAATAAAAGAGGTATTAATTTCTGACCCTCATAAATAGTGCGGGGGGATCCGGCTAAAAGGAGGCCTTTTTCTTCCGCGATGATTTTTCTTATCTTTTCTTCCATCAGAAAAACTACAAACGGAGGCGACCATAGTTTTCCTTCTTTCCATAATTTCTCTTCATCGCTGAAATAATATTTTTTCCCTGCTGTTTCTATATAATCTCCTTTTTTTGCGGTTCTTATTCTCTCCTCGCCTACTTTTGAAGTTTCCAAATAATAAAGGCTTAATTTTTCAGACAAAAGACCGGCCTGCGTCCCTTTCCCGGAACCGGGAGGCCCGAAGATGATAATAACTTTGTTTTTATTGCTTTTCATTTAGAGAAAAAACTTTAAAAAGTTTCGTATTCTCTCATTTGAAGCTGAGCTCTGATTTGACTCATTGTATCAAGAACCACGCTGACGACAATCAATAAAGATGTTCCTCCTATTAAGAATGTAAAGGTTGAGATATGAGTCATACTTGCGATTATAGAGGGCAGAATGGCCACTGTTCCCAAAAACAAAGCTCCGATAGGCAATATTCTGTTTAAAATATAGGAAAGATAATTGCTTGTTGAAGTTCCGGGCCTGATACCGGGAATAAATCCGCCCATCTTTTGCAGATTGGAAGCAATATTTTTAGGATCAAAAGTGACAGCAGTGTAAAAATAAGTGAAAGCAAAAATCAATATGAAATAAAAAGTATTGTTAACAAGGGGGTTTTGAAGGAAATTAGTCGTATTCTGGGCGAACGCGCCGATTGCCCCTCCCGTTCCCACAAAAAAGGAAGCAATCATTCCAGGGAACAGAAGTATTGATAAAGCAAAAATTATCGGTATAACTCCCGCAGGATTAACGTTTAAAGGCAGATAAGTTGAAACGCCTCCGTAAAGTTTCATTCCTCTCACTCTCTTTGCATAAGAAACTGGAATATTCCGCCTTGCTTCGTTAACCATCACAACTCCGGCGATAATAAGGAATGATGATCCGAAGAAAATCAAATATGCCGGAAGATTTGAAGGATCATAAGTGGTAGCCATCTGATATATATTATTCGGGAAATCAGCGATTATGCCCGCGAAAATTAAAAGCGAAACTCCGTTCCCTATTCCTTTTTCGGAAATAAGCTCTCCCAGCCACATTAAAAATACTGTTCCGGCGGTAATTGTTAAAAGCGAGGCAAAAAGAAGCTCCGGAGACAAGGTTCCAATAACTCCCTGGCGCTGGAACAGGGAAAGCATGGCATAACCTTGTAATATTGCTAAAGGAACGGTTAAAATTCTTCCGTATTGGTTGAATTTCTGTCTGCCCATTTCCCCTTCTTCCTTATAAAGCTGTTCTAGTTGGGGAAAAATCATAGTCAGCAACTGAAGAATAATGGTGCTTGTGATATAAGGACCCATTCCCAACATTACAATGGAAAATTTATCCAAAGCTCCGCCTGTAAACATATTTAAAAGGCCGAATATCTTGAATTGATTTAAAAAGGCCTTTAGATTAGCGGCATCTATTCCAGGAACAGGAATATTGGCCATAATCCTGAAAACCACAAAAACGGCTAAAACAAAAATAATTTTGTTCCGTAAATCTTTGATTTTAAATATCTGAATTACGGGGTCTAAAAACATAGTAAAAATTATTTTATTACTTAATTGTTCCTCCCGCTTTTTCAATCTTTTCCTTTGCAGCTTTGGAAATCAGGCACTTCTCTATAATTAAAGCTTTGTTTATTTCTCCATTGTTCATTATCTTTACTTTTGGAATTCTCCCTTTTATTCTACGAACTAATTTAGACTTAAGCAATATTTCAGGATTCACTTTGTCCCCCTCTTTAAATTTCTTATCAAGCAAAGATAAATCAACCAGTTGTGGTTTTGTGTCAAAAGTATTAAAACGATAACCTCTTAATTTAGGATATCTTTTAATTATTCCTCGGATTATTGGTTCTAATCTACGGCCTGATCTTGCAAGTTGTCCTTTCGTGCCTCTGCCTGAAAAACTGCCGTGTTTTCCTCCCCTGCCAACGCGCTTCCTTGGTTTTAGCTTATGAATCGGTTTTAATTGATGAATCTGCATAAAATTATTTATTATCTTCCTGAATAATTTCTTCCTTAACGTCCTTTGTTTTAATTTTCTTCTGGGACCGGCGGGAACTGATATCTAATTTCTTTAAAGCGATAATGGTCGCTTTTGCATTATTCAGTTTATTTCCCGTCCTTCCAAGAATCTTTGAAGATACGTTCTTTATTCCTGCTAATGTGCAGATTATCCTAACGGTTCCTCCTGCAACTAAACCTCTTCCTTTTTTCTGAGGTCTTAATAATACTTTTGCAGGGCCGTATTTGGCATAAATTTCATAAGGAATTGTGTCGTTCACTATAGGTACTTCTATAAGGTGCTTTTTGGCCACTCTAGTTGCTTTTTCTATTGCCTGGGCAACATCAAGACCTTTGGCAATGCCAACACCTACCTTACCTTTTTTGTTACCAAGAACCAATGTGGCTCTGAATTTGAACTTTCGTCCGCCGGCTGTTGACCGGGATACTCTGGCCAAATCCAAAATCTTGGAATCAAATTCCTTGGGACCTTCCATTCTATTAGGACCCCTGAATCTTGGCCTGCCACTGCCAAAATGAGGATTCGTATTTTGTTTTGTATTTTCTGCTGGGTTTACGTTAATCATATTTCTTTTAATTAAAATTCCAATCCTCCTTCTCTCGCTCCTTCTGCTAGCGCCTCAACTCTGCCATGATAGGCGTATTTCCCCCTGTCAAATATAACTTTTTTTATATTTTTTTCTTTAGCTTTCTCTGCCAAAGCTTTTCCCACATGAAAGGCGACAGCAACTTTTCCTACCATCTTTTTATCGCCTTCCCCTTTAACTTCTTTTACTTTTGTTTTTAAATCCTTATCGCCAAAGGATAAGATTGTAAGTTCTTTCTCGTCATCAATAAGCTGACCGTAAATATGTGCTGTTGACCTGAAAACAGAAAGACGGGGACGGTCCGAATTCCCTGAAATCTTAGCTCTTACTCTTGTCTGCCTTCTGTATTGCTTATTTTTGATTTCTTTAGTATTCATAAAATTAATATTTAGGCGGCAGTTGTGGCAGCGGCTCTCTTGCCCTCCTTTCTTCTGATTATTTCGCCAAGATATCTTATTCCTTTTCCTTTATAGGGTTCCGGCGGTTTGACTTTCTTTATTTCGGCCGCAGTCTGCGAGACTAAATTTTTATCTATCCCTGAAACAGTAATAATATTTTTTTCAACTAAAAATTTAATTCCTTCTTTACCTAATATTTTTACGGGATGGGTGAAGCCCATTTGTAAAACAATATCGTTTCCCTCTACAGCGGCTTTAAAACCGACTCCTTCAATCGCCAGCTTTTTTTCATATCCTTCCTTCACTCCCTTTATCATGGAATTTAAAAGCGCCCTGGAGGAGCCCCATAATGTATTGGCCTGTCTGATTTCTTTTGACCTTTTCCCGGCTTCCCTAATGGAAGTTTTTATTTCCTTTCCATCAATTGTAATTTCAATCTGCGGAAAAATCTCCAAAGAAGATTCTCCTTTAGGGCCTTTTGCAATTACTTTACTTCCCTCTATTTTTATTTCCACTCCGTCAGGTATTGTTATTAATTTTTTTCCTATTCTGCTCATAATTTTAATTACCAAATTTTACAAATTATCTCTCCTCCAATCTTCTGCCTTCTGGCATGTTTATCGGTCATTAAACCTTTGGAAGTTGAAATTATAGATATTCCGTAACCTTCCTTCACTCTACCTATTTTAGAAGAAGGTAAATAAATCCTTTGACCGGGTTTGGAAATTATTTTTAATCCCGAAATAGCCGGCTGTTTGTCGCGGTATTTTAAATCTATTTTAATCACTCTTTTTTCCTTTTTTCCTTTTTTCTCAGTTGACTCAACAAAATTCTCCTCGTCCAAAATGCGGGCGATTTCATATTTCATATTTGAAAAAGGAATATTAACCTGCGCTTTAGAAACAGCCTGCGCATTCCTTATTCTATTTAACATGTCTGTTATTGGATGCATAGTTGAATAAAATTAAATTAATTTACCAGCTTGATTTTGTTACTCCAGGAATCAAACCTTTGTTAGCCATTTCCCTGAAACATATTCTGCAAAGGCCAAATTTTCTCATATATCCTCTTTTTCTTCCGCATTTAAAACAACGTCTGGTCAAACGGCTTTTGAATTTCGGTTTTCTTTTTGCTTTTGCGATCTGGGCTGTTGTTGCCATAATGTCTTTTATACAACTTTATTGCGTATTTTTCAAGTTTTCTTCAGTTTTAATGGGAAATCCCAATGCTCTAAGCAGTCTTAATCCTTCTTCCTGGTTTTCTGCGCTCGTCACTATCGTTATTTCAAAACCGAATATATTCTTTGACTTCTCTGGAGAAACTTCCGGAAAGGAAATCTGTTCCTTGAAAGCGATGGTTAAATTGCCATTCCCATCAACGGATTTTATTTTAATGCCTTGAAAATCTCTGGACCTCGGCAAGGCGACATGAATAATTTTATCCAGAAAGCCGTACATTATTAAACCTCTTAAAGTAACCTTGGCTCCAATAGTCATTCCTTCTCTTAACTTGAATGCGGCACTAGACTTCTTTGCTTTTGTGCTTACAGGATGATGTCCCGCAATTAAAGTAAGATCCTCTATAATGGACTTCTGAATTTTCTCATGCTCGTCTTTGCTTTTTCCCGCAACCAATTTGCCAAATCCAGAATTAATGACTACTTTTTCTATTCTTGGAACAGCTAACGGACTCTTATATCCGAACTCTTTCATTAATAAGGGTATTACTTCAATTTTATATTTTTCACCTAAAGTTATCATAAATTTATATGGTTTCACCGCATTTTTTACAGATGCGGTATTTTTTATTTTCAATAATTTTATAACCAACTCTGGCGGGTTTGGCGCATTTTGAACAAATAATCTGGGCGTTGGAAATATCAATTGAAGCCGTAATCTGGACTATTTGACCCTTTTCACCGTTTTTCTTAGGACGGACTCTTTTTTTCTTTAAATTAACGCCTTCAACTAAAATCCTGCCTTCCTTCGGAAAAGCCTGTATAACCTTACTTTTTTTCCCTTTATCTTTACCTGACAGTATTATTACTTGATCGCCTTTTTTTATTTTCATATATTTTAATTTAAACTATTTCTTCCGCCAAAGAAGATACTTTCTCAAAACCTTTCTCTCTTACTTCCTTTGCAACCGGACCGAAAACTCTGACACCTTTCGGCTCTTTCGTTTTTCCTTCCAAGATAACAGCCGCATTGTCGTCAAAACGAACATAAGTCCCATCGGATCTGCGCAAAGCTTTTCTTTGACGTACTATTACAGCTCTTACAATCTCATGTTTTTTTACAAGTTTTCGTGGATCGGCTTTTTTTACCGTTGCCACAATTACATCGCCAATCTGAGCGTATTTTCTTCCGGAACTACCCATAACGTGAAAACACTGGATCAATCTTGCTCCGCTGTTATCCGCCACTTTTAACATTGTTCTTAGCTGAATCATATAATTTTATTAATTATTTTCCTTTTCTTCAGATTTTTCCGAAATTTCTCTTATTAAATCAGTTTCTTCAATACCTTCTTCCGATATTATTTTGCTTTCAGCCAATTTGCTTATTACTCTCCATTTTTTATCCTTGCTTATGGGCCTGCATTCCTCAATCATAACCACATCCCCAGTTTTATAAATATTCCCTTCGTCATGGGCTTTATATTTTTTATGGGTTTTGAATCTTCTTTTATATTTCGGGTGTTCTTTGATATTTTCCACTTCAACAACCACAGTCTTCTGCATTTTATCCGAAATGATTATTCCTTTTAATTGTTTTTTTGGCATAAAATATCCTTATTTTTTAATTGATTTAGATTGTTCAATTCTTGCCATTTTTAAAACGGTCATGATTCTTGCGATATCTTTCCTTAAATGCCTTATCTCCCGAACATTCTTAACTTTCGCTCCAACTAGATTAAAACGAATAGTCCGTAATTTCTCCCTGCTGTCCTTAAGAATTTTTTGAAGCTCCGATTCGGTTTTTTGAATTAATTCTTTTGCTTCCATATTATTTAGTTATGAATCTTGTTTTAATTGGCAATTTATCCCCGGCTTTACTAAACGCTTCTTTTGCTTCCTTTTCCGATATTCCTTCCAGTTCAAAAATGACTCTTCCTGCTTTGACCGGAAAAACATAATGATCTACGCCTCCTTTACCTCCGCCCATAGGCACCTCTATTCCTTTCTTTGTTACAGGCTTATCAGGGAATATTCTTACCCAAAGTTTTCCTCCTTTTCTTAAATATCTTATAATTGCGAGTCTTGATGCTTCCAGTTGGCGCGTGGTAATCCATTTTGAACCTAATGCCTTCAATCCGAAACTGCCGAAAGCCAAATCGGTTCCCCGGGTTTCAACTCCGGAATTCACTGAAAGTCCTACTCCTTTATGCCATTTTCTATGTTTTACTCTTTTTGGAAAAAACATATTTATTTATCAAATTTATCACCTTTATATAACCAAACTTTTACTCCGATAACTCCGTATGTGCAGTGGGCTTCCGCTCCTGCGTAATCTATATCCGCCCTTAACATTTGGCGGGGTAATCGTCCTTTAGTTAATTTAGCATCTCTTGCAATTTCAGAACCGTCTAATCGGCCTGAAACTTCCAATCTGGCTCCTTGAATTTCCTTATTTGCCATTACTTTTTCAAGAGTCTGTTTTAATACTCTCCTGTGAGGTAAACGCTTCTCTATCTGCTGTGCCATCCACTGGGCAATTAAGCTTGCATAAATCCAAGGATTTCTAATCTCCCTTATTTCTATTTTTAACTCTTTTCTCGCTTTTTCATCTTCTTTATAAACTCCTTTTTTTAAAATCGCTTTTTCCAGAGCCTTTTTTATTATTTCAACTTCCTGACCTCCTCTTCCTATAATAAGGCCTGGCCTTGCGGTATTAATAATAACATTTGCCTTTCCGCGGAATCTTTCAATCATAATACTTTGAATTCCGCATTCCTTCAGTTTTTTATTTAATAATTCTCTAATAATAAAATCTTCCTCAAGGTATCTTGGGGTATTTTTAATATTAATCCATCTTGAATCCCAATCTTCCGATCTCCTCAGTCTGAATGCTTTTGGATGAACTTTGTGTGCCATATTCTTTTATTTACTGAAAGATTTTCTTCTAAATATTTTTATTCCTCCTTTTTCTGTTTTCGGCTTTTTAGCATCTGCTTCATGCTTGAATCTCGGCTTATTCTTCTTTGTTTTTGCTTCTATCTTCTCTTTTTCAACTGGGGATTCCGCAGGTGTTTTTTCCGTCTTCCCTTTAACACTCTTTTTCTTTCCTGATTTTCTGATTTCATCTAAGACTAATGTAATATGTGAAGTTCTTTTGTGTATTTCTTCAGCCGAACCTCTAGCCCTCTGCATCCATCTTTTTAATTTTGGGCCTCCGTCAACATAAATCTTTACTATGTAAAGATTTGTTTCATCTAATTTAAAATTATTTTTCACATTAGCAGTGGAAGAATCCAAAAATTTTGTTAAAGGCAAAACTCCTTTTTTCACAGTAAAATTTAAAATAGTCTTTGCTTCAAAAACTGTTTTACCGCGAATCATGTCTGCAACTAAGCGGACCTTTCTCGGCGCAATATGTAAATAATTTAATTTGGTTATAAATGCCATATTATTTATTTTTTAGCGGCAGGCGCCGCTGCAGCGGTTTTAACCGATTCTTTTACAGCTTCTGAGGATTCCAAATCCTTCTGCATTCTTCCTCCGTGCCTTCCAAATTTAGTTGTTGAAGAAAATTCCCCCAAGCGGTGCCCGACCATTGATTCCTCCACGCGAACCGGTACAAAATCTTTTCCGTTATGCACTCCAAAAGTAAAACCTACCATTTCAGGGGTTATTGTACAAGCTCTGCTCCAAGTTTTGATAATAGTTTTATCACTTGGCTGAAGCTTTGCTATTTTTGAAAGCAATCTTCCGCTTGTGTATGGGCCTTTTTTAAGACTTCTTGCCATATATTTATTTAACTTTCTTTCTTTTAACTATATATTTACTGGTCCAATTCTTTTTTCTCCTTGTTTTGACTCCTCTTGCAGGCTTTCCCCAGGGAGTTCTCGGTCCAGGCATACCAATTGGTGATTTCCCTTCACCTCCTCCGTGCGGATGATCGCATGCATTCATAGCCGTTCCTCTGACCGACGGCCTTATTCCCCTATGTCTTGATTTTCCCGCTTTGCCTAATTTTATATATTTATGTTCAACTCTGGAAACATTTCCTACTGAAGCAAAACAATCATTAAAAACCATTCTGACTTCTTTTGAAGGCATTTCAAGATGGGTATATCTGTTTTCTTGAGCTATGACTCTGGCTGCAGTTCCCGCTCCTCTTACCAGCTTCCCTCCTCTTCCCGCTTCCAATTCAACATCATGAACCACTGTTCCAACAGGTATATTTCTTAACTTCATTCTATTACCCATCTTAATCTCAGCGGTTTCGGCGCAAATAACCGAATCTCCTGATTTTAATCCGGCCGGCGCTATCCTATATCTTTTCTTTCCGTCCTGATATTCCAGGAGAACTATGAATGCGCTCCGATTAGGGTCATATTCTATTGCAACAACTTTTGCCGGTACATTTATCCTTTCCTGGCCAAAATCAACCATTCTATATATTTTTCTTGCTCCTCCTCCCTTATGCCTTACGGTCATTCTTCCATTCCCGGCTCTTCCGCCTCTTTTAGGCAAACGGAAAGTAAGGGACTTTTCCGGTTCCTTTTTCGTCAAAACAGAAAAATCTTCCTTAGTCATATGCCTTCTTGATGGAGTTGTCGGTTTAAATGGTTTCATGATTAGATTTTATTTGGGCATCACCTCTATTTTTTGGCCCTCTTTTATTCTTACAATTGCTTTCTTGCAGCCTGGCCTGAAACCCAGTGTTTTTCCCATTCTTTTATTTTTCCCGGGAATGGTGATTATTTTGACGTCCAAAACGTCAATGCCGTATATCTCCTGAACTATTCTTTTTACTTCCGTTTTATTGGCATTGGAAAATATTTTAAAGGTATATTGATTTTTAGCGGCAAGATCGGTCGCTTTTTCCGTAACATGAACTCCTTTTAAAATTTTATACGCAGTTCCTGTTATTTTCCCTTTTTCTCTAAGCGTTGAAATAGGTGCAATTTTCTTTTCTGTATCCGGCGATGAAGCGGATTCCTTTTTAACTTCTTTAATTTTTGCCTTTTTAGTAACCTTAACTTTAGGAAGTTTCTTTGCTTCTTTTTTTATCTTTACTTCATTTTTCTTTTTAAAAATATCTAAAATTGCCATATTTTTTATTGAGCTCTTGTCTTTTTACGTTTCTTTCCCGTTATTTTTTTCACTTTCTTAATTCTTATTCTTGCCGTTGATTTTTCTTTCTTTCCAGGCGTTTTCTTTCTTTCGTCAATAAAAAGTTTGTCTTTCTCTATGACAGTTTTTTCTATGACTTTTATCGCCTCCTTGGGTAATATCAAATATTTATAGGAAAGTAAATCTAAAACATTTAGATCCTTGGCTTGAACGACTTTTAAATTATCAATATTTCTGCCCGCCAGAATAATATTTTTATCCATTAAAGCCAGGGCAATTATGCTGTTTTTTCCGGCTCCCGGAAGTGTTTTTAAAATATCCGTCATTAATTTTGTTTTCGGCTTTTCAATTAAAAGACTGTCTATTAATATCAAAAGCTCATCCTTTGCTTTACTGGATAAAACCATCATCAAGGCTTTTCTCCTCATTCTCTTTGGAATTGTTCTTGTAAAAACTCTCCTATTGGTGGGGCCGAAAGTCACGCCTCCTCCGATCCAAATGGGCGATCTGTTTGATCCATGCCTGGCACGGCCTGTTCCTTTTTGTTTCCAGGGTTTCTTGCCTCCCCCGGAAACATCTCCCCGCCCTTTAGTGTGAGCAATAACCAATCTGCGATTGCCTGCTTGGGATACCGCTACCTGGTGAACTAAATCCAAACTCATCTTCACTCCAAAAACCTCCGATGGTAAGCGGGTCTGTCCGACTTTTTCGCCTTTTTGGTTATATGTATCGATTAACATGTTGTTATATTTTTGTGCTGATTTCCAATAATGCTCCTTTTCTTCCCGGAACCGCACCTTTAACCGCTAATATGTTATTTTCAATATCCACCTTCGCAATCTTCAAATTCTTTACTGTTACCCTTTCAGCGCCCAAGTGCCCAGCCATCTTTCTTCCCAGAACTACTCTTTGGGGAAACCTCCCTCCAACCGAACCTGCTGTTCTCGTCTCATGCTTTGTGCCGTGCGTCTGGGGATGGCCTTTAAAGTGCCATCTTTTTACCACTCCGGCAAATCCTTTTCCTTTTGACACTCCCGCCACTCTTACCTTCTCTCCTTCTTTAAATAAAGATACATCTATCTTTTCTCCCTCTTTCACTTCCTTATCGTCAATCTTCGCTTCATCTACTCTGAATTCCCTCAGGTATCTTAGATTCTCAAGGTTATTTTTCTTTAAATGGCCGGTTTCAGGTTTAGTTGCATTTTTTGTTTTACCGAAACCTATCTGCACGGCGGAATAGCCATCCTTCTCCTTATTTTTTATTTGTGTAATAAAACAAGGTCCTGCTTCTATCAGGGTTACCGGCACAACCTTTCCGTTGTCCGTGAAAATTTGGCTCATTCCTAATTTTTGGCCTAATATGAATTTCATATGTCTAATGAAAAACTGGGCGCTAGCCCAGCTTCTCTTTATGACTAGTCGGTAACTTAATAAAATTTAATCTTTCTAAAATCAATTTTTGAATAAATTTTCATAGTTTGTTTATTGTCAAAGCTTTACTACATCTTGATTTCTATATCAACTCCTGCCGGCAAAGTCAGATTGGTCAAAGCATCAATAACCTTCGGATTTGGGCCCATTATATCAATCAATCTCTTATGAACCCTCATTTCAAACTGCTCCCTTGCGTCTTTATGCACAAAACTCGATCTGTTGACCGTGTATTTGTGAATTTCAGTCGGCAATGGCAAAGGTCCTAAAACCTCAGCGCCAAACCTCAAAGCTGTTTCAACAATCTGCTTAGCAGAATTGTCTATTACTTTGTGGTCGTAAGCCAGCAGTTTTATTCTCAGCTTCGGCTTTATTTCATTTTCAATTACGGCGGGTTTTTTCGTTGCCATCTTAAAGAACAAAATCTTTATTGGAATTAAGATTTCATCTTAATTCAATTTCCTTATTTGCTGATTTTAGTTACTACTCCAGCGCCGACCGTCTTTCCTCCTTCTCTTATTGCGAATTTCTGCTTTTCTTCCAATGCAACCGGAACAATAAGTTTGACTTTCAAATTAACCGTATCTCCGGGCATTACCATTTCCGTTCCTTCCGGCAAGGTCACATCTCCGGTAACATCGGTTGTTCTGATATAAAATTGGGGTTTATATCCTTTAAAGAAAGGAGTATGCCTGCCTCCTTCTTCTTTATTTAAGATATAAGCTTCTGCATCAAATTCAGTATGAGGAGTGATTGATCCGGGCTTAGCTAAAACCTGTCCTCTTTCAACATCTTCTTTTTTTAAACCACGGAGCAAGATGCCGACATTATCTCCGGCTCTGCCTTCGTCTAAAATCTTGTTGAACATTTCAACGCTTACAACAGTAGTCTTAGCTGTAGCTTTAATACCGATTAATTCAACATCTTCGTTTGATTTAATAATACCTCTTTCTATTCTGCCAGTGGCAACAGTACCTCTTCCTTCAATAGTAAATACGTCTTCAATAGCCATAAGAAATGGTTTTTCGATTTCTCTTTTGGGTTCAGGTATATATTCATCCAAAGTCTTTACTAATTCAAGAATTGGCTTGGCAGCTTCGTCGTCTGCAGATTTTACCTCCAAAGCCTTTACGGCAGAACCTCTGATAATAGGAGTCGTATCTCCAGGAAAGTCGTATTTCTTCAAGAGTTCTCTTATTTCTGATTCTACTAGAGATATCATTTCTGGGTCATCAACCATATCGCATTTATTCAAGAAAACAACAATAGAAGGAAGGCCAACCTGTCTCGCTAAAATAATATGTTCTCTTGTCTGGGGCATAGGACCGTCCGGAGCGGACACGACCAATATAGCGCCATCCATTTGAGCGGCACCCGTAATCATATTTTTAATATAGTCAGCATGACCGGGACAATCAATGTGGGCATAATGCCTTTTTTCCGATTCATATTCCAAATGAGAAACAGAAATGGTAACGCCTCTCGCTTTTTCTTCGGGAGCTGAATCAATCTGGTCTATGCTTTTTTCGGTAACCTTAAAACCCTTTAAATGCAGAATATGAAGAATGGCTGCAGTTAGGGAAGTTTTACCGTGATCGACGTGACCGATTGTGCCGACATTGACGTGGGGCTTAACCCTCTCAAATTTTTCTTTTTCTGCCATGTTTTTTACCTTAAATTACAGGCCGTAATCTCTAACTCAGGGTTTTAAAAAACTTGAGTTACAAGTTACAAACCGGTTGAATTTATTATATTATTTATTGTATTAAAAATTCAAACAAAGTCAAGTGTAATTACTATATCATTAAATCGGCAAATCCTCAATGGTCAGGTCCTGGTCGTCTTTATTGTTCCCTGCGCGGAAAGGAATATCAAAATTCTTAACATGCTTTGCGGCATTGTCCATAGGAATAACAACAGGATTTACAGCAGGTTTTTTAATCTTTTGTTTGTATTCATCAAAACTGATAACAACTAAAATTGGTTTTCCGTTTTCAACAATAATGAATTTTCCGCCGTCCTGTTCAATTAGTTCTTGTATTTCTTCGAAATTCATATATGTAATTTATGATTGTATATTAAATCTGTTTTAAATGCAAGCCTATCTGCGCTTTCCTTCTATTATTTCCTTCGTGATATTATTGGGAACCTCTTCATAATGATTGAATTCCATTGTAAAAGTTCCTCTTCCCTCTGTCATACTTCTCAAGTTAGTGGCGTAGCCGAACATTTCAGCTAAAGGAATCTTGGCATTTATCACCTTTAAATCAAGCCTGTCTTTCGTTTCTTCAATCTTGCCCCGCCTGGAATTTAAATCTCCGATAATATCTCCGAAAAAATCAGGAGGAATAACAACCTCCAGCTTCATAACGGGTTCAAGCAAAACCGGCTTCGCTTTTCTGGAAGCTGACTGAAGAGCCATAGAAGCGGCAATTTTGAAAGCGACTTCAGAGGAATCAACATCGTGGAATGATCCATCAAATAAAGTTACTTCCATATCAACCATGGGATAACCGGCGACCACGCCCTTGTCTAAAGATTCTTTAACGCCTTTTTGAACGGCAGGAATGAACTCCCTGGGAATTGCACCTCCTTTGACCGCGTCAATAAATTCAAAACCTTTACCTCTTTCTTTAGGTTTAATTTTAAGCCAGACATGCCCGTATTGGCCCCTGCCTCCTGATTGCTTAATATATTTTCCTTCAGCCTCCGCCTCCTGTAAAATTGTTTCTTTGTACGCTACTTGGGGCTTGCCGACATTGGCTTCCACTTTGAATTCCCTTTTCATTCTGTCCACTAAAATATCCAAATGCAATTCACCCATCCCTGAAATAATGGTTTCTCCGGTATCAAAATCGCTTTTAACTCTGAATGTGGGATCTTCTTCGGATAATTTCTTCAATGACAAACCCATCTTTTCCTGATCTGCTTTGGTTTTAGGTTCAATTCTGATAGATATGACGGGTTCCGGAAACACGATCTTTTCAAGTATTATTGGATGTTCTTCAATACAAAAAGTATGTCCAGTTGTAGTCGCTTTTAATCCTACGGTAGCCGCTAAATCTCCGGCATAAACATCTTCTATTTCTTCCCTGTCATTGGCATGCATTCTTAAAATACGGCCTATTCTTTCTTTTTCCCCCGAAGTCGTGTTTAAAACATATGAGCCTTTGGTTAATGTGCCGGAATATACCCTGAAAAAAGTCAGAGTACCGACATACGGATCAGTTGCAATTTTAAAAGCCAAAGCGGAAAAAGGGGCAGAATCGTCCGCTTTCCTTTCTTCTTCCTTTTCTGTCTTTGGATTTATCCCCTTAACAGGTAATAAATCTAACGGGCTGGGCAAATAGTAAACTACTGCGTCAAGAACCGGCTGAACCCCTTTGTTTTTCAGCGAAGATCCGCAAAAAACGGGGACAAGCTTTGAATTCAATGTCGCATTCCTTAAAACTTTCCTTAAATCTTCTATTGAAGGAATTTTTCCTCCAAGATATGCCTCCAAAAGAGTTTCATCTTCCGCGACCACTTTTTCAATGAGTTTTTTCTGCCATTCTTTGGCTTTTTCAGCCAAATCAGCCGGAATATCATATTCTTTCAGTGTCTGGCCGAAATCTCCTTCAAACTTAATAGCTTTCATTTTTAGGAGATCTATCACTCCTTCAAATTTGGATTCTGAACCAATCGGCAGCTGTAGAGCAACTGCATTTGGGGTAAGCTTCTTCCAAATGGAACCAAGACTGGCTTCAAAATCAGCTCCCATTCTATCTATTTTATTGATAAAGCAGACTCTCGGGACTTTGAATTTGTCAGCCTGGCGCCAGACTGTTTCTGATTGTGGTTCAACGCCTGCTACTCCATCAAATACAACTACTGCTCCGTCTAGAACGCGAAGAGATCTTTGCACTTCAGCGGTAAAATCAATATGGCCTGGAGTATCAATAATATTAAATCTATATTCGTTTTCTTTTTTCTTCTCAATGTCCATTGGAGTCCAGAAGCAAGTTACCGCAGCTGAAGTTATGGTAATGCCTCTCTCTTTTTCCTGCTCCATCCAATCCATTACGGTAGTTCCGTCGTCAATATCTCCTATCTTATGAGATATTCCGGTGTAAAACAAAACTCGCTCGGTTGTGGTTGTTTTACCGGCGTCAATATGGGCGATAATCCCAATATTTCTGTATTTTTCCATTGAATAGGTTCTCGGCATATTCCTTTAGGATTTACCAGGCAAAATGGGCAAATGCCCTATTAGCTTCGGCCATGCGGTGCATATCTTCCTTCTTCTTTATAGCGTTGCCTGTATTATTTGAAGCGGCAATCAGCTCTTCAGCCAGCTTTTCCTTCATTGGTTTTCCTTTCTTGGATCTTGCTGCATCAATTATCCATCTCATTGCAAGACTCATTTTCCTTTCATTATTGACCGGAATAGGTACTTGATAAGTTGCTCCTCCGACTCGTTTTGATTTCACTTCCAATAAAGGAGAGATATTTGTAATTGCGGCTTCAAAAACGTCTTGAGGTTCTTTTTTGGTTTTTTCTTTAATTATGCCAAAAGCTCCATAGACTATTTTCTTTGCTATGCTCTTTTTTCCCCTTCTCATTACTTGATTGATAAATTTTTCCAGTTTTACGCTGTTATATATGAAATCAGGTTGTATAATGTTTTTTTTGTAAGCCATATTTTATTTCTTTTCTTTTTTCGCTCCGTATTTTGATCTTTCCTGTTTTCTTCCTTCCACTCCGGCAGTATCTAAAATACCGCGCACTACATGGTATCTTACTCCTGGTAAATCCTTTACTCTTCCGCCCCTTATTACCACGATCGAGTGCTCCTGAAGATTATGTCCTTCCCCGGGAATATAAGCTGTAACTTCCATGCCGTTGGTTAAACGGACTCTGGCTACTTTTCTTAAGGCTGAATTAGGCTTCTTCGGGGTAGTTGTGAATACCTTAACGCATACTCCTCTTTTAAAAGGTGAAAAATATTCCTTAGGCCTGTTCTTAATGACATTAAAACCGAAAGTCAGCGCAGGAGTCTTGTCCTTTTTCTTTGCGCTCTTTCTTCCTTTCTTTAATAATTGTCTAATTGTCGGCATAAATAAAAAAACTATTTTTAGGCGAGCTTAATCCCTATTAAGATAGGAAATTATTGCTTTATTTTCATTCATTAATAATTTAACAAATATGAAATCTTATGTCAACATCCTTTAGGATATTTTTAAAATTAAAAAACCAGGCCGAGGAAAAATTGGCCGGTAATCAAAAAATACGCCAATCCGGCAATATAGGGCAAAAAGGTTATCGCCATGAAAAATGCCAGAATCATTCCGAAAATGGAATTCCCCATAATCTGGATGAAAAATGACCTTGGAAAAAGATCCATAATCAGCTTTGAACCGTCAAGAGGCGGAATTGGAATTAAATTAAACAGGCCCAAAAATATATTTATATAAACCACCCAGGTCAAAGTAACATAGAAAAGGCCTTCTAAGGGAATAAACCTTAAAATTAATCCAAAAAGCAAAGCTATGAAAAAATTAGCCGCGGGGCCTGCAAAAGCAACCTTGGTGGAACCGAATTTTTGATCACGAAGATTATTCGGATTATATGGAACCGGCTTTGCCCAACCGATGAATCCGCCGAAATAGAATAATAAGGCCAAAGGTATTAGAAACGTGCCTAAAGGATCCATATGTTTTAATGGATTCAATGTAAGGCGTCTCGCGTCTTTCGCGGTTGTATCTCCAAGATAATAAGCCGTCCATCCGTGGAAGTACTCATGGAGCACTGCGGAAAAAACAATTACCAGATACAAAAATATTTTAAACTCAAATAAAGATTGACTTGGCATAATCTCTCATTTATAATAACAGAACATTGAAATTATTAAAACATCTGCTAATATATTTTTATGGCAAAACAATGTAAAATTTGCGAGAAGAAGGGAATGATGGCATGGCGCCTGGTTAAACTCCGGGGCAAATACAACCCTACTATTAAGTTGAAAAAACAGCCTAATCTGCAATGGGTCCGTCCTGTTCTGAACGAAAAAAGAATTTTAGCCTGCACTAAATGCATAAAGGCTATGTCAAAAACATAGTAATTTTTGTTATTGCAAACCGCCTTCGCGATTCTTCGTAGGGCTTACCCGCCGAAGCCCGCTACGGCGGGAAAAGGCGGGGTGTAGTATAACGGCCATTATGCAGGGCTGGGGGTCCTGTGACCTGGGTTCAACTCCCAGCACCCCGACATTTTACCAAATACCTTAAAACCGGTGTTTTTTAAATCAACCTGAAAATAAACAAAAACGCCCTTAGTAGGACGATTTTGAAGCCCTCCGAACCTCTAAAGAATAGTTCCGGAAATTATATAAGTGGGTGTCCTCATGACTGGCCCACGGGCCGGTCAGATTTGGACTCCCTTTAAGAACTAATCCAGAATCTTATAGAAGTTTTGGCGGGCTAAATATATTATAACAATTCAAAGATAAGAAACCAAATATATACCGCCTACTCTAATATTCCGTCCAGATTAACATCGTACAATATCCCTTCTTGAACAAGCTTATATTTTATTATTTCTTCAGGCTTAAACCAAAACTTAATTTCATTTTCCGCTTCGTCAACAGATCCCGACATGTGCGTTAAATTACGTACCGCCCTCTTGTCTTCGTCTGCAGTCTGATAAGAGTCCAGCATAAAATCTCCTCTTATAGTTCCTACGTCTGCAGTGAGAGGTTCTGTTGAGCCGGTAATTTTCTTGACCATTGCCACTGCATTCATTCCCTGCCAGACCATTGCCACTACGGGACCGGAAGAAAGATATTTTTTCAGTTTTTCCAAGGTCATTCCGGAAACCTCCATCGGATCCTCAGATGGCGGAGTAATCCCTTTTGCCTTATAACCGGCAATGGTTTTTTCTCCAGTTCTCTGAAGCCACGAAGGATCCAGAGTATAATGTTTTTCCACCATATCAGGCGTAGGAACGATAAACTTTAAAGCAATAAGCTTCAGGCCTGTTTGTTCATAACGGGAAATTATCTCTCCTATTAATGATCTTTGAACGCCGTCAGGCTTAATCAGAATCAATGTTTTTTCTTCTTTTGGGTGAGCCATATTTTGATATTTTAATTTTAGATTTCATTTAATATAGCATTTCAGATTCAGTTCTGCAATCTATTGTAAAATATATTCTCTCCGTCGCTTATTATTCTTATATCCCCCTCCATATCAGTCCTCAGTATCTCAATTCCCTGCAGATTTTCTAAAACTTCCTGATGAGGATGCCCGTATGAGTTATCTCTGCCTAATTGAATTACGGCAGTTTGGGGAGAAACTGATTCTATAAAATTTTTGGAGCTTGAAGTCTTACTCCCGTGATGTCCAATCTTTAAAACATCTGAATCAATATCCTCTCCTGCATCAATTATCTTTTGTTCAACGGCTTTACCGGCATCTCCCATAAATAGAAATGAATTCTCTTTAAAACTCAAGCGAAAAACAATAGAACTGTCGTTGCTGTCTTTAAGGGCTTTGCCTTCTTGGCTCTCAAGCGGAGATAATATTAAAAAGTTCAGTTCTCCGGATAAGCTCAGTTTCTCATCCAGTTTGGCTATGAATATTCTGGCACCTTCTTCTTGAATCAGCCTTTGCCATTCTTCGTATTCGGCAATATCCCGAACAATTCCCGTCCAGAGGATATTTTCAACTTTATAGCGTTTTAAAACATCTAATAAACCGGTAATATGATCTCTTTCAGGATGAGTAAGGATTATCAGGTCAATTGACCGGTCCCAGAAAGGCATCTCCTTCGCCAGTTTTTCCAGAACAGTGGAATCTGGGCCTCCGTCAACCAAAATCTGATATCTGTCCGGCGTTTCAATGAAAATAGCGTCTCCTTGTCCGACATCAAAAAAATTCACTTCAAGGAGGTATAATCCGTTTAAGTCAAAAACCGCCGACCAGGCAAGAATATTGAACAACAATAAAATACCTATAACCCAGACGCTTAAAGATTTTTTATTGAGCATATATAAACAAAAGGGCCAGGTCTTTCAGCCTTGCCCCAGAGTTTCTATTTTATTTTGCCTTTCCCAAAATTTTAAACATCTTTGTTCCGCATTTCGGGCAGGTTCCGGTCATTGCTCGTCTACTTGTTCCTCCTTTTCCTTTCATTGGGACCTCTTTCGGACCGTCCATGTCTCTTTTTTCTTTACACTTTACGCAGTAAGCTGTTTCAGCCATATTTTTTAAATATTTATTTTATATCAGTACGAGTATCGACCTTTGAATCTTTAAACTTCAATTCCGGGTAGTATCTCCGGAAAACGACAGAAGAGTATTTTCTCCTTAATCATTCCATTACTATAGAGTAATTTAAGCACAAAATATAGTCAAGCGTCTAATCTGCCTTAAAATAGAGCTTGAATGCAAGCATAAGCATTATTCCCAAAAAGAATACCAAAAAATGAATTAGAGATGTTTTCATATCCGTTTTCCGGGATTTAATCTCCGGAATAAGGTCGGAACAGGCGATATAAATAAAATTACCGGCAGCGAACGGCAGAAGGAACAAAATTGATCCGCCGATCGTTTTAAACAGTACAAAACCCACTATTCCTCCTAAAATAGCGATGATGGCGGATAAAAAATTCAGAATGAGCGCTTTCTTTTTCCCGAAACCGCCATAAATCAACACTCCGAAATTGCCTAATTCTTGGGGAATTTCATGAAAAATAACCGCAAAAACAGTAGCTAAGCCAACCGGAAAGCTTACAATAAAAGAGCCTGCGATGATCAAGCCGTCAATGAAATTATGAAGGCCGTCGCTTATCAGTATTAAATAGGAAAAAGGCACTATTTCAGGGTGCTCCATTGTATGGTGGTGATGCCACCGGATGAATTGCTCTAAAACAAAAAAAACGCAAAAACCGGCGATTACATAGAGAAATACGATTAAAAGGGAATTACCTTCAATTCCTGTTTTTTCAATGGCTTCGGGTATCAAGTGAAAAAAAGAATCTCCCATTAAAGCGCCAGCTGAGAATGAAACAAGAATTAAAAGAATCCTGTCCAAGATTCCTCCTTTTAAAAAAAGAGTAAAAACGCCTACGAAAGAAATCAGGCTGACAATGAATGTGCTTAGAATGATTAAAAAAAATTCAGACATTGTAAGTATCGGCTATGATAGCATAATTTTTCAGGTACGCTTAAGGCGCAGGGAGTTCAATACCACAGAAATTGAACTAAATGCCATGGCTGCGGCGGCAAAAATCGGATTAAGCAGTATTCCGAAAGACGGATATAAAAGTCCGGCGGCAACCGGAATAAAGGCGATATTGTAGAAAAAAGCCCAGAACAGGCTCTGTTTTATTATGGAAAATGTCTTCCTGGATATTTCCATAACATCAGAAATAAGATTTAAATCCCCCCTTATTAAGGTGATTTTGGCTGATTCCATAGCAATATCCGTCCCTTCTCCCATTGCTATCCCTAAATCAGCCTGAGCTAAAGCAGGAGCATCGTTTATTCCGTCTCCAACCATCGCCACCAGGCGTCCTCTCTGCTGGAGCTGTTTTACTTTTTCAGCCTTGTCCTGCGGCAGAACCCGGGCCATTACATTATCAATCCCTATTTTTGAAGCAACTGCCTTGGCTACTGTTTCGTTATCACCGGTAATCATCCATACCTCCAGACCTTCTCTTTTTAAATTCTTAATAACCTGCTTAGCTTCCTCTTTCAGAATGTCAGCTACCGCCAGAATACCCTTCACTTTGCCGTCAACCGCCAGTATGACCGCAGTTTTCCCTTCGCTCTCCAGCCTCCCCAGAATATCTTCTTCTTTTTTACCGAAAGGAAAATTAAGCTCTTCTATAAAAAGCCTGTTCCCGATCGCTCCCAAGACTTTCCGGCCGTTAACCGTGATTTCCCCTTTTACTCCTTTTCCGGAAACGGCTTCAAAATTACCCACTTCCAAAAGATCAAGTTTTTTCTCTCCGGCTTCTTTAATAATTGGTTTTGCAAGATGATGTTCAGAATTCTTTTCCAGTGACGCGGCTATTTGTAGAATCCTGTTCTCTTCGCCGGCCGGCGGATTATCTTCAATAACCGCAATATCAGTCAATTCGGGCTTTCCCTTAGTTAATGTTCCTGTCTTATCTAAAATAATGGAATTTATTTTATGGGCTATTTCCAAAGCCTCTGCATCCTTGATTAAAATCCCTTTTTGGACCGCGCTCCCCGTAGAAACCATTATTGCCAAAGGAGTGGCCAAACCCAGCGCGCAAGGACAGGCAATAATCAGAACCGCAACAAAATTAATCAAAGCAAAATTAAAAGTCTGCCCAACAATCAGCCAGCCGGCCAAAGTTAAAATTGCTATACCTATCACCGCAGGCACAAAATAAGCGGAAATCAGATCAGCCAACCGTTGAATTGGGGCCTTTGAAGCCTGCGCCTGTTCCACCATTTTTATAATCTGGGACAAAAGAGTGTCTTTCCCCACTTTAACGGCCTTAAACGCCAGTCTTCCTGAAATATTTATAGTGGAACCGATAACTCTTGAACCCGGTCCTTTAGTCACGGGCATTGATTCGCCCGTAACCAGGGATTCGTCAACTGATGATTTACCTTCAATAACTTCTCCGTCAACAGGAATCTTTTCTCCCGGTTTTACTGATACAATATCGCCTGCAACCACTTCTATTAAAGCGACTTCTATTTCTTTACCGTCCCTTATTACCCTGGCCGTCTTGGCTTGAAGCTTCATTAATTTTTTAATAGCTTCTGAAACTCTGCCTTTTGCCAGCATTTCAAGATATCTGCCTAAAAGAATCAGAGTGATTATAATAGCCGACGTATCAAAATAAACCTGGGGCTTTCCGTTGAAGGAAAAATAATCCGGGAAGAAAACTACGGCGGAACTGTAAAGATAGGCGGATAAAGTACCAACCGCAATAAGGGTGTTCATATCCGCAGTCCGGTATTTAACAAGTACTACGAGGCCGCGGTAAAAACGCGCTCCGATCCAGAATTGGACGGGTGTGGTTAGTAAAAATAAGAAGAAAAGGTTTTGGAAAATTTCAGGAACAAAAGGAAATAATTCGGAGAAACTGCCCAAAAATATGATTACAGAAAGAATCCCTCCTATAATGACTTTTCCTCTTAAATCGGAGATTTCTTTTTCTCTTTCTTTTTTTTCTCTCTCCAATATGTCTTCTGTTTCTGCTGTCTCCCTGATAGTCTTGTAGCCCGCATCATTAATGACTTTTATAATTTGTTCTTCGCTTGTTTTGTTATTATCAAAAAAAACTTTGGCCCTGGCATTGCTATAATCCAATTCCGCTTTTTCAATGCCTTGCAGAGAATTTACTGCTTTTTCAACCGTCATTGCGCAATGGGGCGAATCCATTCCCATCACTTTCAATGCTAAAAACACTTTCCTTCCGCTTCCTGTTTCTGCTTCACTAGTTTTTTTTTCCGGGACCCAAAGCTTATATCCCACGTCCTCAACCGCCTTTTCAATATCCTGAACCGCGGTTTTTTCTTCGTCATATTCCGCAGTCAGCGTTTCTGTTCCGAAATTAACCTGGGCACTCTTAATACCTATTACTCTTAAAACCGCTGCTTCAATCATTCTGGCGCAGGAAGCACAGTGCATTCCCCTGATTTTAAAAATTTCTTTTTTCATATTAAAAATACTTTTGTATTGACTTTAAAAGGCGTTATTAATCCGCGCCTACGGAAAATCTCAACATTACATCTCCGTCATTGCAGTTATTTGAAAAATCGCAGCATTTTATAAAATAATCATAAAAAACGCCGTTTTCCAGTCCTTTTTTAATAAATGTATGATAGGTGTAAGTTTTATTAGAAGAGAATGAGCTCTCCATTGTACCGTAACTCTTTCCTTGTGTTGTGGAAAAGCGGCAATGAGCTTTTTCATCAGTGCTTACGCTCATTAGAATTTCTTTTATGCCCGGGAGCAAAACGCCGCTGGGTGCAAGATTGCGCCTTTCCGGAGGAGTAATATCCGGCGCTGGCTTAACGGAAAAAGCTATTAATGAATCGTCAATATTTTTATTCCCAAAATTGTCTTTACATTTAATAAAGAAATTATTCACTGCGGTTTGATTGAGGGTCGTTATTAGGACTGAGTGAGAAAGAGTGTTTCCAGCGGAAAACGTATTTATCATTGCATCATAATCGGTACCGGAAGCCTGGGAATAGCGGCAAGCTGCAACCTCGTCGGTCTCCATGCTTATTATTGTTTTAAGGGTTCCGGCAGGTAAATCATACTTCGGCAGAAGATTGGATCTTTTTGGCGGAATTAAATCAGGCTTCGGCTCTTCTGTTGGACTTACGCCCGAAGGGGGTTTTATCGGCACAGCGGTTTTACTTGGAGAAGAAACCGGAGCTGTTTTTTTAGTTTCGGTAGTTTGAGCGGAAAAAGAGAAAAACGGAGCGAATATTTTGACTAAACCTCCTATTTTGGGAGAGATTAAAAAAATAGAGATAATAAAAATAATTGCGACAATAATCTCTATCCCTAATAATCCTATGCCTCTCTCTCTTATATTATTTATATTTTGCATACGTTTAAAAACTGCGAAAATTTCACCTTTTTCTTCAGCGGAAAATGCCGAACATCCCTTTTAAAAATAAAGAGGATTTATTTAAACGCCAACTCTTTATTAATTAGAGAAAATTTATTAATAATTTTATGTTTTATGGAGTTATATTAATCTTCGTGATCCAGGATATCTCCGTGATTGAGAATAGTTTTCACGGTTTTGGACAAGCGGGTAAGAATAAAAACGCCACATACTTCCAAAGTGATGATTGAAGCCTCCCTTAAAGCTTCTACGCTTGCTCCT
>JAUSNC010000057.1 GCA_030645645.1 Candidatus Parcubacteria bacterium | reverse complement strand
AAATATGCCACTGAAAATTTCTCCAAAATTAGTTTCTCTTTCCTTCGGAGTTCTGGTTCTAACCTTTGCCCTCGGTTTTTATATCTTTGCATGGACAGAGCCAGGCCAGGCTCCGCCTGGAGGCAATATTCTCGCTCCCTTGAATATAGGGCCTGCAGGCCAATCTAAAGAAGGAGGTTTAATCTTGAATACCGGAGGAGCTTCCAGCGGTTTGATTGTTGATAAAGGAGACGTCGGCATTGGGATCACCACTCCCGGCTATAAATTAGACGTTGTCGGAAGCGTAAATGCCACTGAATTATGCATCAGCGGCGATTGTAAAAGTTCTTGGCCGTCTGGAGGAAGCTGTCTCGTATGGAAAGATTGCGATGGAGATACGTTCACCGGAGGATACAAGGATTGCGATGAGGGTTGCTCTACCTGCTATGTCGGATCAGCCAGTTATACGGCGTCTCCCGACGGCAAGGATCAGAACTGCGACGGCACGGTGGATAATCTCGATTACTTCAGCTATCAGGTAGTGGATAACGAAGCAAATCTCGGAGCAAGCGGGGTGAGTTGCAACCAGGTCTGCAGCGACGCCGGAGGAAAGACTTGCGTAAGCACAGGACTGGATACGTCAGGCACAAATAATCAATATTTAGGCACAATCGGAGGATATTGCTACAACGATTGGTCAAATTGCAGCACAGTAATGGCTTCTGATAATTCGGGGCATTTATGCTATAACTATCCCACCAACAGGTTCGGAATGTTCACGTATTGTCGGTGCGCAATAAAAGCTTATCGCTAGCAATAAAAACTTTTATATGATTTTCAATAATAAAAATATAATTGTTGCACTTGGCGGGATTGCCGCAGTATTTTTAATTGCATCAACCTATTTTCTTTTTAAAAATTCGAACCAAAAAACTGAAACTTTCCAAAGCAGGGTTTCAGACGATATAATCAATCAACTTACTGCTCCATATTAATTAATTTTTTATTATGAAAAATAAAATTTCTCCAAAATTAGTTTCTCTTTCCTTCGGAGTTCTGGTTCTAACCTTTGCCCTCGGTTTTTATATCTTTGCATGGACAGAGCCAGGCCAGGCTCCGCCGGGAGGCAATATTCTCGCTCCCTTGAATATAGGGCCTGCAGGCCAATCTAAAGAAGGAGGTTTAATCTTGAATACTGGAGGAGCTTCCAGCGGTTTGATTGTTGATAAAGGAGACGTCGGCATTGGGATCACCACTCCCGGCTATAAACTTGACGTTGTCGGAAGCGTAAATGCCACTGAATTATGCATCAGCGGCGATTGTAATCCCAGCAGTTGGTTATCTGGGGCCAGCTCCAAGTATTTCGGAGACGGTTCGGACGGGGACGTAACAATTTCCAGCACAGTAACTTTGGCGCGCGATATGAATTATAATAACCTGACTGTTCAGGGCGGCAGAGTTTTGAAAACAAACGGTTTTCAAATTTTTATTAAAGGAACTTTACAAAATAGCGGAAGAATTGAAAATGTCGGAAATGCCGGAGTTGGTGAAACTGGCGGAACCGGAGCTGCGGGAAAGACCGTTGGTCCTGGGAGTGCTGGCGGTTTAGGAGGATATCTTAATTATGCATGTGGTGGAAATCCGGTTGTGGGTCCGACAGCAGGAGGTGCCGGAGGTATTGGCGGAGGCGGCATATCGCAGATTAAAAGTTTTACCGCGTTATATCTTACCAGGTTAAACAGCGGAGGCGGAGGAACCGGAGGAAGCGCTTCTGCCACGGGAAATTGTCTTATGCCAGGAGGTAGCGGAGGCGGCGGAGGCGGCGGAGGAGGAACAATGGTTATTTTCGCAAAAACTTTTATAAATTCAGGGACAATCATCGTTCAAGGTGGGACAGGAGGAAACAGTACATGTGCCAGCGATTCTAATGGAACATCATATACATATGGAGGCGTCGGCGGTGGAGGAGGATTTATTGCGATCGGCGCTACCGGAACACCTACCGTGGGAACTATAAATGTAAGCGGAGGATCGGGAGGAAATAATTGTAATATTGCCGGGGTTGCATCCAGCGGAACGAATGGAAACTATATAATATTTAATTTTTAATGGGAAAGTTAAAATTTGCTTTAATTCTTATACTCGTCTTAGCCTCGGCAGCTAATTTTTCCCTATTTCCCCCTGAGGACGTTTTTGCCGGCTGGATATCGGGCTGGGGATACCGGAAACCGGTGACAATTACCAATTCAGGAAGCGCGTTGTCTGATTATCAGGTTTTGGTCGCCTTAAACACCTCAAGCCTGGTATCTGCAGGGAAAATGAAATCTGATTGCGGAGATGTAAGATTTACCGATTCAGACGGTTCAACTCAATTGAACTATTGGATAGAATCAGGCTGCAATTCAGCTGATACTAAAGTTTGGGTGAAAGTCCCTTCTGTTCCTGTCGGCTCAAAAATAATCTATTTATATTACGGAAATCCCGCTGCCAGTTCAGCAAGCAATGGGACTGCGACTTTCGTGTTTTTTGACAATTTTGATAATCTCAACAATTGGAGTTCTTTCCAAAGAAGCAATTTAGTAACAGTTACCAGCCTAATTTCTGCTTCCGTAAACGAAATGAGGCATATTAACGGTTCAGACTGGTATGGTTCATCCGCCTGGACAAATAATAATTTCACTAAAGAATCACTTTCTCTTGATTACGATTTTCAGGCGCCGCAATACAGCAATATAGGAGCCTGCAGTTCAACTTTCTGCGATACGCCTTTTTCCTTTTATTTCCGCAACTCTGTAGAAAGCAGAGAAACAAATTATTATGCGACCTTCTCGGGGCCGGCGGTTTCTTTTCAGGTTATCCCTCAAAAAAGTCCGGTTGAATGGAATATAAACGGAAGCGCGAAGAATACGTCAGTTGGTTTTGCCGCCGGCACTTGGTATTCCATAAATTTCAATGTCTTTTCTGACGGAACCGTAAAGGTATATAAGGACGGCAGTCTTCTTATTGCTACTACCGTAAATTTATCCAGCATCAGTTCCTATAAAATAGAATTCCATAGTGGTAATTATAGTACAACTGACGATCTGTCTATAAGAAAAGTTCGTCTCCGAAAAATAGCCAGTATTGAGCCGACAACAGGCGCAGGGTCAGAAGAAGTACCTACTTCTTCGCCTATACTTACCACTCAAGCAGCATCCTTGGTAGAAGCCACCACCGCAATAGGCAACGGTACTATTACTGCGACGGGCGGACTGGATGTTACCAGGCGAGGTTTCGCATATATGGTCGGGACTTCAGGAGATCCGACTACCGGCAACAGCGTATCATATGACGACGGCTCGTTTGGAATCGGTTCATACACCAAAACGATTGCAGGATTGAGTCCGGGTACAAATTACAGGGTCAGGGCTTATGCGGTAAATTCCGGAGGCACGGGATATGGAACCACTGTCCAGATATTGACCAAGCCTAACTACGGCGTTTCTGTGGAAAGCAGCAATGATTTTACCGGCTGGGCATGGGGAAGCAATGTTTTTGGCTGGATAAGCTTCAATTGCGCCAATCAGGGAGTTTGCGCCACTTCAAATTATAAGGTCAGCTTTAGCAACCGCGGGCCGGATCAGCCGGCAGGTTCCGGAGAAACCTGGGATAATTGTTCCATTCAGAAATTAAGCATTCCCACTTTCAGTTGGGTTTATTCCGATTTTGAAGGCGATCCGCAAGGAGGGTATGAAGTTTGGGTTGATGACAATTCTGCTTTCTCAGGAACAAAATTTAATTTTATTGCCGGATTAAGCGCATCAAATTCTTATCGGCTTGATTTGTCGCAGGATGCGGAGGGCGATTGGCTGTCGCAGCTCAGCTGGGGGACATCATATTACTGGAAAGTGAGGGTTAAGGATAATAATGATAATTGGGCTCCATGGTCTAATGCATATTTATTTACAATGCCGAGCCATGCTTATCCTTGGGTTAGTTTTACGCCAAATCCTGTCAGTCCCAGCGCAGGCGAGCAGGTGAGATTAATTCAAAATACTCCGGGGGTTGCCCAGTCAATCTGCTACGACGCGTTCAATAGTCCTTATTCCTGCCAAGACGGTTCCCAGATAAGTTACGCATGGGATTTTCCGTCTGCAAATCCGTCGGCTTCTGCTATTAAAGGCAATACAACAACCACTTACAGCGCATTGGGCACTTATCAGGCAACCTTAAAAATAACAGATACCAGTTTGCCGGGGGCTGATAATTATTGTTCAAAGCCGAGAACAATCAATATAGGCGTTTCATTTCCGCGTTGGCAGGAAATAATACCGAATTTCTTCTAATACTTGATTAAAATAATTCTGTTTGCTAATGTAGACATATATTAAAATATGGCAGTACCAAAACAAAGACATACAAGTTCGCGCAGAGACCGAGGACGCATGCATTTATTTATAAAGCCTGCGGCTTTAGGGTTATGTAAAAAATGCGGAAAATCCGTAAGGCCTCACACAATGTGCCATAATTGCGGCTATTACAAAGGTATGGAGATTGTGGATGTCTTAAAAAAGCTGAATAAGAAGGAGAAAAAGCTGAAAGAAAAAGAATTTGCCGCAAAAGAAAAAGAGCAGAAATCAGAGGCGAAAAATATGACAATGGAAGAATTATCCAAAAAGTAAATTAAAAATAAATAACTGAAATTTTTATCAAATGGCAAGCCGTCACTTATCAAGGAGCATAGCAATGCAGTCTCTGTATGAATGGGATTTTTACGGAAAGAAAAACGAAGATCTGCCTAAGATTGTTGAAAGGAATATTAAGAATTTCGGACCCGGATTGGAGGATACGGGATTTGTCTGGCAGATAGTTAAAGGGGTAACCGAACATCTGGAAAAAGTGGATAAGATTATTGAAAAGGCGGCGCCCGAATGGCCTCTTCAGCAGATAACCATAGTTGATCGGAATGTTCTGAGAATAGGGTTGGTTGAACTGCTGTATGCCAACCAAGATGAAGTTCCGCCGAAAGTGGCGATAAACGAAGCGATTGAATTAGCTAAAACATTCGGAGGAGAAAATTCCGGAAAATTCATTAACGGAGTTTTAGGGACAGTGTATAATGAAATGGATAAAAATAGAAAAACTGAAAAATAATTTGAAACCTAAAACTTGATGCATGAAATTATTTCCTGTTTCAAGTTTCGGGTTTCATAGGGACTGTGAAGGATTTTTCAATCTTAGAAAAAAAATTAAAGCTCAAATTTAAAAATCAGGATCTTCTTATTCAGGCATTTATTCACCGATCCTATTTAAATGAAAATCCGAAGTTTCATCTTTTTCATAATGAAAGACTTGAATTTCTGGGCGATGCAGTGCTTGAGCTTGTAGTTACAGATTATCTTTATCAAAAATATCCTGAGAAACCGGAAGGAGAAATGACTAATTGGAGAGCAGCTCTTGTTAATTCTAAGATTTTGGGTAGAATTGCGGAAGCATTGGAATTTAACGATTTTCTGCTATTATCAAAAGGCGAAAAAAAAGAACTCGGAAAAGCGCGCCAGTATATACTGGCCAATACCTTTGAATCAGTAACAGGTGCAATTTATCTTGATCAGGGGTATAAAGTGGTGTATGATTTCATAAAGAAAAACCTACTGAAAGAGCTTCCTCATATAATTTCCGCCCAGCTTTATAAGGATGCAAAAAGTCTTTTCCAGGAAGAAGCCCAGGAAAAAGAAGGCATTACGCCAACCTATAAAGCCTTAGAGGAATGGGGACCTGATCACGCAAAACATTTTATAATCGGAGTTTATTTAAACGACAGATTAATAGCCAAAGGAGAGGGATCATCAAAGCAGGAGGGCGAAGACTCAGCCGCAAAAAACGCATTAGAATTAAAAAAATTGAAATAATATGTTGGCAATAAGATTAATGAGGACGGGAAAAAAGAATCAACCGTTTTTTAAAATAATAGTAACTGAAAAAGAAAACCCCCCGAGGGGAGGGCGTTTTGTTGAGGAAGTCGGCTTTTATAATCCTCTGACAAAAGAAAAATCAATAAGGGCGGAAAGGGTGACATATTGGATTAGCAAAGGAGCCCAGCCATCGGATACTGTGCACAATATGCTGGTTAAAAATGGCATTCTTAAAGAAAAAAAGATTGCTGTGCATAAGAAGGCAAAAGAATCCGCCTCTTCGGCGGACAAGCCGGAGAAAGTCGCGGAAGTTAAGCCGGTTCCTGCCGCCGAACCGCCGGCGGAAGCAAAACCAGTCGTCGCTCCCGAAGCAAAACCTGAAGCCGCCCCTGAAGGGGGCGAGCCTCGCCCAGCCGAAGCTGGGAGGGAACCAAAGCCGGACATTGCCACGCCGAATCCGCCCAAGGCGGAGCAGGCGGGAGAGAATAAACCCGTATAATGAAATTTGAGAAATGCCCCGATAAAGGGGGCATTTTTTGTTGACAAAAGGTATGGTTAAGATTATTATTAAACAAGAAGATGAAAGAATGGGAAAAGAAGAAGAAATTAGAGAGCTTAAAGGAAAAATAGCGAGTGCAAAAACAGAAATAGAAAAGGCAATAAGTGCTTTATCTAGCCAAGATATTCTTCCTGCAGGAAGAGAGTATTGGGAAAAAGCTCTGCCTGTTTTTAAGGAAGAGAAACTCATGTTAGAGGAAGAGATGCGTAAAATTACAATGCATCATGGGTAGAATTTCTACCCTTTTTATTTTGAGGTTAAAAAATTTCCAGCGGGGTTGACAAAACCGTTTAAATGGCTATAATGAGCTAGTAGTGTTTCAGATTTGCCGATCACTTCCTTATTAGGGAATAGGCAGGACTGAAAGGTCGAGCTACTTGTTTGAAAAAAAGAATTATATATCATAAAGGATTATGGCAAAAGTAACAGTTGACCAAGAATTCCTTGAATACGTCGTTAAATCTTTAACAGATTACCCGGACGACGTAAAAGTTGAGCGTAAGGTAGACGAAATGGGAGTTTTACTTTCTTTGAAAGTTCACCCCGAAGATATGGGCCAAATCGTCGGCCGTGAAGGTTCAACCGCCAGAGCGATAAGAACTTTGGTGAGAATAATCGGTCTGAAGAATCACGCCAGAGTGAATCTGAAGATTGAAGAACCAGAAGGAGGCCGCGTTATACGCTCACAAGGAAACCGAGAATCTTCTGAAAAAGGAGGATTTGAAGATCTGAAACTATAAATTTAAATTTTCGGGCACTATCCTTGAACCCGCTGAAAATCCCCCCGCCACTTGGCGGACGGGGATTTTTGGTTCAATAATTTGACTTTTATTGTTTCTTATATAAACTAAATGAAAGGAGATATATAAAATGATTGATAAAGAGCAGGTTCTTTTTAAGGCGAAGAAAATCACGAAAATATGCGAATCTGAAACCCGTTTGATTGAAAAACAAACACAAGAGAATTTAATTGTATTAAATCAGCAGTCAGGTTCATTTATTTCTTTTAAGAAAGCAATATATCTGATAAAACAACAGAAAGAGAGTTCAGTCAAAGAACAAAAGGAAATGATGGTTTTTCTTAGAGATATAGTTAAGGAATTATTTCAAAAGAAAGAAAGGAACAATAAATACCGCTTAGCCAGAGGATTATGGAAGAAACTCCGGCCAAAATGGGGCCGCATCTTTATTGAAAAGGATTGTGTGCAGGCGCTTGATGACCTTAAATATTCAACAGACTGTTTCCTTAATAAAGTTTCTGTATGGAGCCCACAGAAGGAGAAAACTATCACACTAAGCTTTGTAGTGAATTCAAAAAGCAAATTTCTGCAAGTCATTTCTAAATGGTCAGAAACGCTCTGACCTTTATTTTTTTCCTGTATAATATAAATATGATCAGATTCGACATTATTACAATTTTTCCGGAAATATTTGAGTCGTATTTCAAGGAATCACTTCTAAAAAAGGCGATTGATAAAGGATTGATTGAAATAAATATCCATAATTTAAGGGATTTTACAAGCGACAAACATCATGTCGTTGATGATAAGCCTTTTGGAGGAGGAATCGGTATGGTGATGAAAATAGAGCCAATTTTTAAAGCTGTTAAGAAGATAAAAAAGATTTATCGGCAGAAAAATAAGAAAGGAAAATCCCTGGTCGTGCTTTTTACGCCCCGGGCAAAGAAGTTCAGTCAGAAAATGGCTTATAATTTTTCAAAGATAGGACAGTTGATTCTTATTTGCGGCAGGTATGAAGGAATTGATGAGAGAGTGGCAAAATACATTGCTGATAAGGAGGTTTCCATAGGGGATTATGTGCTGATGGGCGGAGAACTGCCGGCAATGATTGTCATTGAAACCATTTCCAGGCTCATCCCCGGTATAATAGGTAAGCCACAATTTCTAAAAGAAAGGATTACAAGTAGGAAAGGTTTCATTGAGTATCCGCAATATACTAGACCTGAAGTTTTTTCGCCGAAAAAAGGCGTGAGCTGGAAAGCGCCCAAAGTTTTATTAGGAGGTAATCATAAAAAAGTGGAGGAATGGAGAAATAAAAAAGGAAAAATAATTGAAAATTAGCCGTTTTCATGCTATTTATTGTATAAGTCATGGGTAGGTGGCGGAGTAGCAATCGCACCAGACTGTAAATCTGGCGTCCGAAAGGACTTCGGGGGTGCAAGTCCCTCCCTGCCCACATAATTATAATAATAAAAAACTTCGTGATATAATTTGTAAAATGATTACGGAATTTAAGTAGATGCCGATGTAGCTCAGTGGTAGAGCAACTCCATGGTAGTTCGTTAATTCTGCCCACTATATGGGAAACTATATAGTGAATCCCGAATAACGGTCAAAGGCCTTATTAGCAATCTAGGTCTAGACCGTGGCAATTTATTTGGCCCGAACGACTGACAAGGGAAACTCTTTTTTTTAAGAGTTTAAGATACAGTCTAGTCCTCCTATAAGCTTTTTGCGAAGTGGAGGTGTAAACGAAGGAGTAGGTCGCCGGTTCAAGTCCGGCCATCGGCTCAGAAATAATTATTATTTATTCTTATTTAATTTTCTGAAAAAACTTTACCTAACAGGTTTAAGTATAATTAGAAATATAATAAATCATGGCAAAGAAAAAACACGTAAAGATGCAGTGTTCTGCATGCAAAAAAGTCAATTACTATATGAAGAAATCCAAGGGTAAGGCTCAAGTGGAGAAAAAGCTGGATTTAAGCAAATTTTGCAACCTCTGCAGGAAACACACAGCCCACAAAGAAAGCAAAAAATAATTAATAATCCGCAAGGGCGGATTATGGGGGCGTAGTTTAATGGTAGAACTGGTCTCTCCAAAAGATCTGATGGGAGTTCGATTCTCTCCGCCCCTGCTTTAAAGCTAAGAAATCACCAATAACGCGGTTTTTTTTTGGTATAATTAGCTAATATGAAAATAGGGAACACTAAAAATAAAGGGTTTACTCTAATTGAACTTTTGGTTGTTATCGCTATTATTGGTCTTTTAGCCACAGTTGTTTCAGTGAATGTAGGAGGGTCAAAAGGAAAAGCCAGAGATGCCAGGAGGCTGGAAGATTTATCACAACTTCGGCTTGTTCTGGAAATGTATCATATTCAAAATGAATTCTATCCTTGGGACGGCACTGTTGCTTGCGATCTAATCTCGGTAAACGGTCAAAGTGATCCACTTACCGCTGTTTTAGTAGGCGGGGGCTTTATGTCTGACGGGATAACTGATCCGGAAATTGCCTCCGGTTGCGTATATTATTACGGGACTCCAAGTTGGTGGTGGAGCTGTTCTAAGAGTTATCAGTTGGAAATGCGTTTTGAAACTAAACAAGGAGCAGCTCAAGCTGCAAAAGCCGGAGGAGAGTGCTGGGATTATAGCGGAGAGTATAATTGGGGATCTGGTGTTTGTGCAGGATACAATTGCGCTTTTTCACCTCCGTAAAGATTAATTCTCCGCCTCTTGATAAATAATCTATTTTAGGTATATAATAGTTTAAAGAGTGAGATCAGAATTGAAAGACTGGATGCAAATACTACTATTTATAATAGCTTGTTCCATTGTCGGCGTTGCCCTGGCTTTATTGCCGCTCATTAAATAACAAGACAAAGAACCTTTAAAATAATGGGACAAATCAAATAGAGCGGTAAGGAATTAAATTTCCAAACCGCCTCTTTTTTATTTCCGCTTTATAATTTAGAATAAGGATATGGCCGATTTAATTAATGATTTAATAAAAGATGGCTGGCTTAAAACGCCTGCGATAATTAAGGCGTTTAAAGAAATAAAACGGAGTGATTTTCTCCGGGACGGAATAAAAGACATGGCGGAACTAAACTCGCCTTTGCCTATAGGTTTTAGACAGACAATTTCTCAACCGCTAACCGTCGCTTTTATGCTTGAATTATTGCAGCCTAAAGCAGGCGACAGGATTTTGGATGTCGGTTACGGCTCTGGTTGGACAAGCGCATTGCTGGCCGATATTGTGGGTAGGGGTAATAAAAAAGGGAAAGTTATATCTATAGAAATTATTCCTAAATTAAAGGAATTCGGAGAAAGAAACATAATGAAGTATAATTTTATAAAGAAAGGGACGGTTGAATGTATTTTAGGAGACGGTTCAAAAGGCCGTCAAAAATCAGCCCCGTTTGACGCTATCTTGGCTTCTGCGTCAGGAAAAGGGAAAATTCCTGCCGCATGGAAGAAACAACTGGCTATTGGAGGAAGAATAGTGGCTCCCATGGGCGAATCAATATGGCTCCTGGAAAAAAAGGAAAAGAATAAATTTGAAGAAAAAGAATACCCCGGTTTTATTTTTGTCCCCTTAATAGAAAAATAAATGTTAAATTTAAAATACATTATTATAGTTGTTTTTATTCTCTTATTGGCCGGAATTTTTATTCCTCCAAATTTTAATTCAGAAGAACAGAAGCTTTTCTTAATTGAGAAAGGCGAAGGACTGGGAGATATTTCCACAAGTTTAAAAGAGGAAAAACTCATTAATTCTAGTCTCCTTTTCAGGTTATACGCAATAACCGCAGGCATGTCCGGCAATCTTAAGTCCGGAGCATATCTTTTTTCTCCTTCAATGAATATTTTCCAGATTGCCGGAAAAATAGGCAGGGGGGAGATAGCCAGAACAGAAATTACGATTCCCGAAGGATTTACTTCAGAGCAGATTTCAGACGAATTCAGTATTCTCCCTTTTTTCATAAAAAATGTATTTCTGGCGGCAGGAGCCGAAAACTATGCAGGTGAATTTGATTTTTTAAGCGATGTGCCCGAAGGTACTTCCTTGGAAGGATTTCTTTTCCCGGATACATATAAAATTGATTTAGACGAGAATTCAGTCGGAGTAATCAGAATGATGCTCAATAATTTTAATAAAAAGCTAACAGCGGAATTAAGAGGCGAGATTAAAGACAAGAACAAAACAATTTTTGACACAATAATAATGGCTTCTTTACTGGAAAGAGAGGTCAAAACTTTTGAAGATAAGCAGATTGTTTCCGGTATCCTATGGAAAAGATTAAAAAACGGAGTTCCTTTGCAGATTGACGCAACTGTAAACTATATTACCGGTAAAAATAGCGCCGGAGTTTCCATAGAAGATACCAAGATAGATTCACCTTATAACACCTATAAATACCGCGGTTTGCCCGTAGGGCCCATTTCCAATCCCGGCATTGAAAGTATAATTGCGGCTATGAGAACGGTAGAATCGGAATATTGGTTTTATCTTTCAGCCCCGGACGGCAGAACTATTTTCAGCGCAACTTTGGAAGAACACGCGATTGCAAGAGCAAAATACCTTAAATGAAATTATTAGAAAATAAAAAAATAGCCATAGTGATAGCTTTCAGGGATTTCCGCGATCCTGAATATTTCATTCCAAAAATGAACCTTGAGAATAATGGGGCAAAGATCACAACCTTAAGCTCAAAAAAAGGAATTGCATTGGGCGCAGACGGAGGCGAAGCGTTTGTTGACGAAGAGATTCAAAAAGCAAATCCAGGAGATTTTGACGCAGTATTATTTATTGGAGGAGCTGGGATGGTAAAAAATCTGGATAATGACGATTTTCAGGAGTTTGCCAGAAACGCGAAGATAATCGGAGCAATATGCATAGCGCCTGCGCTTCTGGCTAAGGCGGGAATTCTCAATGGGAAGAAAGCCACTGTCTGGTCGTCAAATATGGATAAAAGCGCAATAAAGATATTAAAGGAGAACAAGGCTATTTATCAGGAAGTGGCGGTTGTGACAGACGGAAATATTATTACGGCCAACGGCCCATTGGCGGCAGATAAATTTTCCCAAGCGGTGACAGAGGTATTGACAAGGGATTAG
>JAUSNC010000056.1 GCA_030645645.1 Candidatus Parcubacteria bacterium | reverse complement strand
GGTGATATTTCAGAACTATTATTTTTTTAGTCCTTCCTTGTTTTGCAATTTTTCCCAAGACCTTAACTCCTTTTACAACTGGAGATCCTATTTCAAGATTCTTGTCATCCTGAAAAAGCAAAACATCGGAAAACGAAATATCGCTTCCCTCTTCTTTATCAAGTTTTTCCAATTTTATTTTTTTGCCGGGTGAAACAAGATATTGTTTTCCTCCGACTCTTATGACTGCCAACATATTTTTTATTTAATTTAGATTATAATCTATTTTGTTTTTCCTGCAAGTTTTTTATTATGGTTAATATCAATAAGCTTCTCAACTCTTTCCTCGAAAATAGTGAGTCTTTTTTCCGAGGTTTCATATGCCGATGAAGCATTCCTTATATGACTTCCTAATTTTTTGAAATCCTGCATCAGTCTCGCGCTGTCCGTATATATCTTGCCCAGCTTCTTCAATATTTCCTGGGTCTGCTTTGTTATCTGGGTATCGCGGAACCAATGTTCAATAGTCCTTAAGGTAAGATATATGGTATTCGGCGAAGAAAGTATTATTTTTCTTGACCAGGCAAAGCTGGCTATATCCGCCTCTTTGTTGAAATTATTCATTATCTCGTAATAGACGGCTTCGGCGGGAATATACATTAAGGCAAAATCCGTAGTGCCTTCTGCCGGAAGAATATATTTTTGGGCGATATCTTGAATTTTCTGCTTAACGTCTTCTAAAAAGTCTTTTCTGAAGGATGCTTTTTCCGATTCCAGCGCGTTCACCATTCTGTCAAAATTATCCGTAGGAAACTTGGCATCTATCGGAAGAATTCTTCCGTTGGGCAGTTTCAGCACTGCATCCACTATTTCTCCGGATAGAAAATGATGCTGAACTTTGAAAAGTTCCTTCGGAAAATGCTGGCTTATAATATGCTCTAGGCTGGCTTCCCCCCATTGACCTCTCAGTTTAGGTGATTTAAAAATATCCTGAAAAGACGATACATCCTTCACCTTGTCCTGTATTTGCTTTAAACCTTCCCTTATTTGAGTTGTCTCTTTGGTGAAATTATGAATCTGCTCATTTAATTGTTTTGAAGTGCCGTCCACATTCCCCCTGATTTCCTTCAGCTGATTTGTCATCAGCTCAGTAAGATGTCTTTCTAAATCAATCATCCGCTTCCCCATCTCGCTGATTTCATTACTTTGATTCTTATCTTCCTTTTCCTTATCCGCCGAAGACTTTCTGATGAAAAAAAACAGAAGACCTCCTACCACAGCCATTATTGCGAATATTGCCGATAGCAGAATAAGGTCTGTCATAGCAATATATTAGCAATTTTGCGGAAAAATGCAACCTTTAGGTTTCCGAATTAATTTATTCGGCTGACTTCTATTACCACGAAGAGAATATAGATTAAAATAAGGAAAACGGCTTCCTTGCGCGTTATTTTTCTTCCGGTACGGAGGAAAATCAGGAAAAATAAGGCTGATATCACCATAAAAGCCCTGCCAACGGCTATTGAAGAAAAATCGCTTATGACTATCGGTTGTATAAGAGCTACTGTGCCCAGAACCAGGGTTGCTGTGATTACAACTCCGCCCATGAGATCGCCCAAGACCATCCAATCCTGGCCTTTTCTAGCAGCGCGAATGGAAAAAAATGTTTCCGGCAATGAATTACCGAAACCGACCACCAGAATACCGATTAATCCTATGGGAAAATTAAAATAGTGTGCGAAAAAAACCGATGATTTTACGATGCCCTCTGCAGCAATAATAAGCAAAACAAAGGATGTTAGAAACTTACGCAGATTATGAAAGAAAAATCCCAAAGTGAGCGGTTCCTTGATGCCATTGTAAACTTTCGTAAACCTATCTTCTTTCTTGAACAACCAAAAAATATATGCAAAAAATACCATAAACAACAGAATGCCATCAGACCTGGAAAGAATTCCGTCTGAAATTAAAACCAGCGGTAGAACGGCAACAATAATCGTATAGAGCGAACTTCCCTGCACCGTTCCGCTCTGCGCCGAAAGACCTTTTTTTGAAATAAGGGCGGCTAATCCTATAGCTAAGGAAAGGTCAATAATATTTCCTCCGATTACGTCGCCGAACGAAAGTTCGGGAACGTGATTTACGGCAGAAATTATGCCGACAAAAAGATTGGGTATAGAAACGCCAAAAGCCATAATAAAAAAAGCTACGACGAATTCCTTCCAACCCAGGAACCTCGCAATTTTTGACAATGAAACCACTAAACCCTTACCCGACAGAACGAGGAAAACGCAGGAAACTAAAAAAATTAAAATATGAATTATCATCTCCTTATATTATCTTTTTTTACTATAATACCATTTTACAGTGTCTGTTGAAACGAAATTTATTTAAAATTAAGATAATCCAATTCTATTTCAACGCTCTTAATTGCTTCTTCGTTTTTCTGGAGAATTGCCAATGCGTCCCATGATCCACCTAAGAAGGATTGCCTCCTGCCCTCCGGAATATTTAATTTTAAAACCTTTTTATCATAACTAATAATCTTCTCTTCAAGATTAATATCTAATTCAGTTTGAGGATTCTTCTGAATATGATTTGCCAGCTCCTTTATATTCCCGGCTGGTATGGTCATTCCCGCTATTCCCAGGTTGGCACAGTTGGAGGCAAAAATCTCGGCAAAACTTCCGGCAATTATCGCCTTAATGCCGTATTTATACAATGCCTGCGGAGCGTGCTCTCTTGAGGATCCGCAACCATAATTAGCTCCTACTATGAGAATACTGGCTCCTTTATATTTTTCATCATTAAATGGATGATGTTCAACCGTTTTTCCGTCTTTGAATCTTTCGTCGTAATAGGCATAATTACCCATATTCTTAAAAGTAATCTCCTTTAAATATCTGGCCGGAACTATATCGTCAGTATTTTGGTCATCGGCAGGTTTAGGAATTGCGGTTCCGGTAATATTTCTGATAATTTTTTCTTTTATAATTATTTTATCCATTGCTTTTATTGAATATATTTTCTTGGGTCGGCTATTTTTCCCTCAATAGCCGTAGCGGCTGCCGTCACAGGACTGACCAAATGAGTCCTTCCTGTCGGACATCCCTGCCTTCCTTTGAAATTCCTATTGGAAGTTGAAGCGCTTCTTTGAAAATCCTTCAGCTTGTCCGGATTCATTGCTAGGCACATTGAACAACCAGAATAACGCCATTCCGCTCCCGCATCCATAAATATTTTATCCAAGCCCTTTTTTTCAGCTTCTTTTTTAATCGCTTCAGATCCTGGAACAACTAATGTTTTGACCGCAACTCTCTTACCTTTAAGTATGGCTGAGGCGGCTTCCAGATCGCTTAATCTTCCATTAGTGCAGGAACCTATAAAAACAACGTCAATCGGGGTGCCTTCTATTTTATTTCCCGGCTCCAATGCCATGTATTTGAAAGCATCTTCTACCGCCTCCTTTTTTAAAAAACTGTCTGATTTCGGCATAGTCTCTTTAATGGAAATTACCTGCTCGGGATTAATCCCCCATGTTACCATTGGTTCAATCTGCGAAACGTCAATATCAACTTCGTCATCATACCGGGCGTCTTTATTTGAAATAATGTGATTCCAATATTCAACTGCCTTATCAAAATCTTTGGGTGCGAAAGGCCTTCCTCTAAGATAATCAAAAGTAATTTTATCGGGATTTATATAGCCAGACATTGCTCCTCCTTCAACCGCCATATTACATAAAGTCATCCTTCCTTCCATATTTAAATTTTCCACCGCTTCCCCTGCGAACTCGTAGGCAAACCCGACGCCTCCTTCTATTCCTAATTTCCTGATCATAAAAAGAGCTAAGTCTTTAGCCGTGGTTCCTTTTTGCATCCTGCCGTTGAAATTTATCCTTCTAACTTTTAATTTATCCATTGCTAAGGTCTGAGTAGCCAACACATGGCTGACTTGAGTTGTCCCAATACCAAAAGCAAGAGCTCCAAAAGCGCCGTAGGTGCATGTATGGCTGTCACCGCAGACAGTCAGCTGGCCCGGCCAGATTAT
>JAUSNC010000053.1 GCA_030645645.1 Candidatus Parcubacteria bacterium | reverse complement strand
TTGGCACTATGCTTATTTTCGGCAGTATAATTTTTGAAATATCCTTTTTCCCTTCCGGCGTTTTAGGGTCGTACTTGGATAATGCATTTTCAAAATAATATTCAATGATTGATTTTGAATTTTCCGCCAGGCTCTTCCATTCTTTCTCGTCCTTCTGAATGACGTCTGCGGGATCCAGGCCGACAGGCATGGTTATCACTCTCACATTGAAACCGTAGGCCTGGGCTAAATCTATTCCCCGGTCGGTTGCACTATTTCCGGCAATATCCATATCAAAGGCGGAAAGCAGATTGCTAGAATAACGCTTAAGCGTTTTTAACTGGTTCAGGGTTAAGGCGGTGCCGGAAGCCGCGACTACGTTCTGGAAGCCGGCCTGGGAAACCATAATAGCATCCATATAGCCTTCCACAAGAAGACAGGCATCTTTTTTCCTTATATCCAGTTTCGCCTTGTCTAAACCGTACAAAACATTACTTTTATCATACAACATTGTGGCAGGAGTATTAACATACTTTGCTCCGTTGCCCGTTTGCTCGGCTTTGGCTATAAATTCATCTGATCCGAAAATCCTTCCGCCGAATCCGATGACCTGGGAATTTAAATCAAAAACAGGAAACATTATCCTGCTGCGGAAACGGTCAAAGAAATCGGAACCGCCTTTTGCCACGGTCAAACCCGCCTTTACCTCTTCTTCCCTTTTATACCCCTGTCCCACCAGAAAATCTGATAATCCCTGCCAGGTTTCCGGAGCATAGCCCAGTCTCCATTTTTTAATGCTTTCTTCGGTTATTCCCCTGTCCAGAAGATATTTCTTGACAGTTTGGCCGGTTGCGCTTTCAAGCTGCTTCTCAAAAAATCTGGTTGCCAGTTCGCAAATATCATAAAGCCGGTGCCTTTCCGATATTATTTTAGGATCCTCTTTTTTAAGTTCTACCCCTGCTTTTTGAGCCAGAAGGCGGAGAGCATCTTTGAATTCCGTACCTTCTATCATCATAATAAATTTGAAAATATCTCCACCGGCCTGGCATCCGAAGCAATGCCATATCTGGCGAGCAGGAGAAACGAAAAAAGAGGGTTTTTTCTCTGAATGAAAAGGGCAAACCCCCCGGTAATTGATGCCGGCTTTTTGAAGCTTAAGATATTGCTGAATCAATTCAACAACATCAATGCGATTTTTAATTTCTTCTATTGGCGAAGATGTCATTGTTTCTTTTTAGAAATTTTGAATATATAGATTATTTCCAAAATACCAAGGGTGCCCAAGAACATCAAAACTAAAAACCAATTCCTCTGGCCGTTCCTGGCCGCCAGCCAAAGAGCCCAGGCTTTCCAAAAGTAAGACCAGGCCACAAGAATCAACAAAACCGGCCAGCTGAAAAACATATTTAGAAGAGTGTTCAACATTCAGATAAAATTATTTAAAATATCGTTTATCTGACGAATTTTATCTCAAGATTGCATTTAAGGGCTGAAGCAATCTTTTGGAGAGTATCGGTGGTAAAATTCTGCTGACCGGATTCCATCCGGGCAACATCGCTTTGTCTGGTGCCCATTTTTTTTGCCAATTCCGATTGAGATATTCTTTTTTGTTTGCGCAACCTCAAAATTTGGTAAGCAATTTCTAACTGTTTACCATATTCATTGTAGCATCTCTTAAATTTCGGATTTTTCAATTTCTCGGCAAGATACACTTGAAAATCCGCCGCTTTTTGATTTTTTTCAATCTTATTCATATATTTTTGGATTATTTAAAGCATTTTGATAATTTTCTTCAGCCCTCTTTATCTCGGAAAGAGGTGTTTTAGCAGTTTTTTTGAGAAAAACGTGAAGTAAAATTATAGTCTTTTTTATGAATGTAAAATAAAAAACTCTGTACCTGTTTCTATTAAAATCAACTCTTAATTCTCTAATCTTTCCTTTAATATACCTGGAATAGGGCTCTTCCAAATATCCTTTCTGAATTCTCAAGAATTCAATGTATTTTGATATTTTTGATCCTTCCTTGTCTCCCAGTTTTTCAATATATTCTAAAACCGGACTTCAGCCTGTTTTGCTATTTTTATAAAACTTTACCCTATATTCACCTGTGCCTCCATTATATATCATATATGATATGCCAGTCAAGGGTTTATTGGAATTTGGAAAAATTTTCAACGATTTTTTTGGCTTCGCTGTCGGTTTTCTGGATTAAAGGATGCTTCATGAAATAAGAGCTTACTTCCTGATAGCCGCCCAATTTTTTATCCAAAGCAAGTTTGGCGCAGCGGATTGCATCAATAACAACGCCGGCGCTGTTGGCTTTATCGTCAACATCCAGCTTCAGCTCAATTGAATAAGGAATATCTGCGAACATCCTGCCTTCAATTCTCATAAAAGCAAGCTTGGTGTTGCCTAAAAACGGAATAAAGTCAGAAGGGCCTATATAGACATTATCGGCTTTTATATCTTTTGAAATCTGGCTCGTCACTGATTCTGTTTTGCTGATTTTTTTGCTTTCCAGACGGCTTCTTTCAAGCATATTTAAAAAATCGGTATTGCCGCCTACATTAATCTGATAAGTTCGGTCTATGGTTGTTCCCCTGTCATCGCAAAGACGTGTCAAAACGCGGTGCACAATCGTTGCACCGATCTGCCCCTTGATATCGTCGCCGATGATTGGAATTCTCTTCTTTCGGAATTTTGCTTCCCATTTTTTATTTGAAGCAATGAAAGCCGGCAGACAATTAACAAAAGCGCATCCGGTTTTCAAAGCAATATCCGCCCAAAATTCAGTCGCTTTTTGCGAACCTACCGGCAGATAATTCACCAGAACTTCTGTTTTTGATTTTTTGATTTCCTTGATTATTTCTTTTTCAAGCAAGTTTGCCGGAGTTGGATTTTTAAGAGGCTTGATGCGATTCTCCACATAAATGCCGATGCCGTCCAAAACCGGAGATTCCTTTACGATCACCGGGCTTTTAGGCAGTTTTGTCCATTTAACAAGGTTAGGATAGCAGAAAACCGCTCTATCAAGAGACTGGCCTATCTTATTTGCGCCCACATCAAAGGCGGAAACAAATTCCAGACTATCCAAGGAATACGGTCCGATTTTCTGATGCATCAGGCCAACAGGTTTTTTATTGCGGTTTTTCTTATAATATTCTATTCCCTGTATTAATCCGGCAAAACAGTTGCCGACTCCGATAATCCCCACTTTTATTTTCTTCGCCATAAAATTAAGTCAATTATTTTAATTATGCCTATTTCTTTTATCTTACCCTTATTGCGTTCTTTATGCATTTCTAGCTTCTCTTGATCACATTGATCAGTACTGCATTAATTTCCTCGCTTATAAGGCGGTTGTCAAGAATTCTTTTGAGCGCATTTAACTGCTTCGGCAATATTGACTGGCCGCATAATTGCTGGGCGCGATCAGCTACTTTTCCGATATCATCAAATGATATGACCATATTTTCAAGGCCGACTTTATTTAATATTTCCGAACAACCCATTTTATCGCTCACCAGAACCGGCACGCCTAGACAGGCCGCTTCCATCGGAACATTCCCGAAGGTTTCAAATGTTGAAGGGCAAACGATCAGTCCCTGGGCGATATAGAACTTTTTCAAACCCTCGGGAGTCATTGGCGGAATAATTTCAATTGATTTTGGGATTTTCTTGAAACGCGCATCCGGATTTGTGACAAAACAGGCATTATGCCGCCATTTTCTCCTCAAAAGCTCTTTGTGTAAAGCAAAAAATGCGTCCAAATTTTTCACTTTTGAGTAGCGTCCGACTGCCGCAATTCTTCGTTCCAGGGAATATTCTACGGCGCACGGATCGGTAAATATATTTGCAATGGGATTGGGTATTATATAGCTGTTTTTAATTTTATGCTTTATAACTTCTTTTTCTACGACGCCCTTGCATAATTGCGACGGAAAAATGATCCGCGTTGCCCGGCCTACAATGGATTTTTCCATTGATGAAAAAAGTTTCTTCATGTGAGGAGGCTGGTTTTTTATCTCTCTCAATAAGACGCCGGAATACCACAATACAATCGGTATTTTCTCCTTCTTGGCCGCTATTGATATAAGCCAGGGAACATAATATGTGCCGCTAAGCAACACTATATCCGGTTTTACTTCTCTTAAAATCTCCCTGATTATCTTTATTGGCTCGCGGTAGGCATTCTCAACATCGCGGATATTCTTAGCTTTTCTCATAGTATTTATTATTGGCAGGTGGTGGATGTTAATGATGTGATGGTCAAAAACCTCCGGCGCGAAATTCCGGAATAAAGCAGGGCCTTTAATATACATCCTGCTGTTCAGTTCCAAAGCGACAAATTTATAATCCATCCCGTACAAATGGTTAATCAGATTAATATTGGAAGACGTAATGCCTCCGACATATTCTCTGCTAAGATTTATTGCTATTTTCATCATAATAATTATCTAGTTATGTGTTAATTTTCGCCTGGCAAATAATTTCCGGACTTCTTCGGCAAGGATAATTAATGCAGCCACTGAAATGATTGCTGTCCAGTCGGAAAGACCGATTGGAACTGTCCGTAGATATTTTTGCATTATAGGTGTATAAATGGCGAATAACTGAAGCAGGATGACAACAATGGTTGATCCCACTAGAAATTTATTTGAAAACGGATTCATCTGAAAGATTGATTTGTTTTCCGATCTGCAGTTCCACGCATTAAACCATTGGAACGCGGCTAAAACAGTAAGCGACATTGTCCAAGCTTTCGCCAAATCCGCCTCATAATAATTTTTAAACAAATACAGAGTGCCGAGAGCCATCAATACAGACATTAGCACCATTCTCTTTGCCATCAGTCTATCAACGAGATATTTTTTCGGCTTTACGAATTTTCTGTCAAGCAAATGCCGCTCTTTCGGTTCCATAGCAAGTGAAACATCAAGAAAACCATCTGTGATAAAATTCAGCCAGATAATCTGCCCCGGCAGAATCGGCAAGGGAAAACCCAAAGCGAGAGCGCCGGCAATCGTGAATACCTCGCCCATACTCGTGGAAAAAAGGTATAAGACAACTCTTTTAATGGTTCTGTAAATATTGCGGCCTTCTTCTATCGCCGAGATAATGCTCCATAAATTATCATCAAGGAGGACGATATCAGAAGCTTCTTTTGCCACTTCTGTTCCAATCTTGCCCATTGCCACCCCAAGGTCGGCGGCAACCAGGGACGGCGCGTCATTCACTCCGTCTCCGGTCATTGCTATTACAATTCCTTTCGCGCGATACGCTCCGATAATCCTCATTTTATGCTCAGGATTCACCCGGGCGAATACTGACACGCCATCAAGCTTTTCCGATAATTCCTTATCTGGCATTATATCAATTTCCTGGCCTGTAAGCACCCCGTCATTTTCATGCCATATACCGGCTTCCTTTGCTATGGTTTGAGCGGTTATTTTATGGTCGCCGGTAATCATCACTATTTTTACTCCGGCGGATATGACTTTCTTTATAGCTGATGCCGCTTCCGGCCTCATCGCGTCTTTCATGCCGTAAAATCCGACAAAAACGAGGTCTTTTATTTTTTCCGGATTAAGAGTCTTGCCGCTATCCTGATTAACTGCAAAAGCCACTATCCGCAATCCTTCCTGCGACATTTGATAGAAAACGGATTCAAGATTTTTTTGATCTGCGGAGGAAAGCTCTTTTTGCTTACCGTCTAAAAGGATTGTTTTTGAAAGTTCCAAAATAATTTCAGGAGCGCCTGCGACGGTCAGAAAGTTCTTGCCTTCAATATCATGGAGAGCCGCATGATATTTTAATTTATAATTAAAGGGAAGCTCATTGATAAATAAGGATTCTTTTTTAAGATCTTCTTTATGGAAGCCGAGTTTTTGAGATAAAACTAGCATTGCCGCTTCAGTCGGGTCTCCTGCGATCCGCCAAAGTTTTTCCTCCTCCGAATACATCACCCGGGCGTTGGCGCAGAAAGCGGCAATTTTTCCGGCAAACAGAAGTTCGGGATGATTTACGGCGTCAATAACTAGTTGATTTAAACGGACGCTCCCTTTAGGCTCATATCCTACTCCTTCAATATCAAACATCTTGCCGTCAACATACACTTTGCGAATAACGAGTTCGTTTTTTGTGATTGTACCCGTCTTATCGACTGCAATCACGCTCGCTTGCCCAAGAGCCTCAACTGCCTGCAATTTTTTCACGAGAGCATTTTGTTTGCTCATGCGCCATACGCCCATGGCCAGAATAAGCGTGACAACAATAGGGAGACCTTCGGGCACGATTGAAACAGACAATGAAACGACTGTCAAAAACATATCCTTTACCGGCTTGCCTGTTGCGATGCCGATCATAAAAACTGCCAGGGATATGGCGGCCGCGGAAACGATAATAAGGCGTGAAAGGTAACGGATATTGGCCTTTAAAGGAATCTCCGTATCAAGAACGGCGATTTTACCTGCAATTAGTCCTATGGCTGTTTTCTGTCCGGTTGCGATAACAATAACCCTGCCGTTGCCCGCAACTATATTCGTCCCTTTATAAACGATATTCTCATACTGTGTCGGCGACTCTCCGGCAATAACACTTTCGCTTACTTTATGCACCGGCGCCGACTCACCTGTGAGAGTTGATTCATCCGCCTTAAGATTGTGTGAAACAATAACGCGCGCATCCGCAGAAACTTTTTCTCCTTCCTGCAAAATAAGAATGTCGCCGGGTACGATATCAGTATCCGAAATAATAATTTCTTTGTCGTCCCTGAGCGCTGTTGCCTTGGTCTCGACAAAATTTTTGAGCGCAAGCAGGGTATTCTGCGCTTTGCCTTCTTGGATTGTTCCGACGATGGCATTAAAAAGAAGAACAGCCAGAATTATTGATCCGTCGACTATTTCTCCTATCGCAGATACTACAATTCCCGCGAATATAAGTATGTAAATGAGAGGACTTTGGAATTGGCGGAGGAAAATCATAAAAACGCCGTCAACTTTCGCTTCGGGCAACTTATTTGGTCCGTACTGCGCCAAACGCGACATTGCTTCATTATTGGTTAAGCCGCGCTCATTTGAATGCAGTTCTTTAATGACAGCCTCGCCTGATTTTGTATGCCAAAGATTATTCATAATTTTTTACCTCTTTGGAAATGATTCTCAAACAGAGCCGCTTTCAATATTTTTATTAATCGCCGCTTCAAGTTCTTCTGGAACATCGGTTCCTATGCGATAGATTCTTCTGTCCTTCATAATTATT
>JAUSNC010000046.1 GCA_030645645.1 Candidatus Parcubacteria bacterium | reverse complement strand
AATCCTTTTAATATTAAGCCCGGTGGTTGAAATAAGAAAACCGGATGATTCCATTTTTTTTAGTAAAACCATAAAGTTAGAAAATTTTCCTATAACGCTAAGATTAAAAACCATTGAAGGAAAAACTTCTCCTTCCTTCTTTACAGCCTCATTGGGGGTTATTTTTACCACAAGTCCGAGTAAGTCCGCCTGGCTTTCTATAAACTCAATAAATTCCAGAGGATTTTCTGGGTCAACAAACGCTTCTCCGATTTTGTCGATATCTTGGCGGTTTTCTTTGCTAAAACTTTGGAATTCCCTAATATTCTCCGCCTCTTGGTTCAACCTGGCCAAATCATCGGCTCTTAATTCTATCTCTGCCGAACTTTCAGCTATGCTGTTAAAAATGGGATAAATCAGAAATATGGAAACCATGCCCGCTATTAAGGCGAAACCAATAATGGTTATAATTATTTTATTTTTTGGAGTGATTATCATTTAATAAAAAAAGTTAAGGTGAAATTAACATCATTTGGTTCAACCCAGTTTGAAGGCGGAAAGTAAAGATCGCTGAAATCCCCGTTGTTTTCTATGTTTTGTTTCAATTGGAAAAGTATCTGCCGGGTCTCGGCAAAGCCGGAAAATGAAACTTTAAAATTATAGTCTTTCCCTTCCGGATTGGGGGTAAATGAAATCTGAGTGGCATAACTCCCTTCAGGAAGAATGCCGGCTATCTCTTCCAGAGAAGCTGAGGCCTTAATTTGTTTTTGATAAAAAGAATTAAGTCCTGAAACCGTTTTATTCAGGGAAATTATCTTTTCCTCTGTCGCTATGGCTTCCGGAGTCTTTATTTCCCTATCGGCAGCTTGTATTGAAATCTGCTGAGACTCTACTTGTCCTGTAAGATAAAGATTCACCGAAAGCAAAACTAAACCCAGGGAAACAAAAAAAAGAGTAATCAGTATTCCTAATATAAGAGTCATCCTGTAACTTTCTTCCATTTTTAATTCCTCTTTGAATTGTGGCGGCAGAAGATTTATCATATTTTTATTCCTTTATTCCTCTTAAAGCGAGACCTAAAGCGGTAGTAAACTTTAAGGAATCCTTATAGGATAATTCCGGCACCTCTTTCAACGGCTGGGGCAATATATTCGTCCAGGGATTGCCTAATTCTGTGGAAATTTTGAGCCGAAGAGAAAGAAAATCAACTAATCCTTTAATATCCGCTCCTCCCCCGCAAAGAAAAATCCTTCCTATTGTTCTTTTGTCGGAAGAAAGATGCTTGGGTTGAACGTGGCTTTGGTAATATTCTATGTGTTTTTTTATCTGTTCCACCAGATCCTCTAAAATTGGCTTAATTGCATTAAAAACATCCTGACCCTTCTCGCCTTCTTTTGAAAGCCCGTATTTTATCTTTAGTTTTTCCGCCTGCTCCTGCGGGATGTTCATTTCCTTTGCGATGACATTGGTGAATAGCTGGGAAAAAATTTGGATTGAATCGGTAAAACGCAAACTGCGGCCGGAAAAGATAATTAACCGAGTATTTGTTGCTCCAAAATCGATTATGAGTGTCGGCTCTTCATTAAATTTATCAGATATTATAGCTCGGCTTATCGCCTGAGATTCTATTTCTAAAGCTAAAGGAATTAAACCTGCTTTTTTAAAACAACTCATATAGGAATCTACTATCCCCTGAGGCATTGCGGCAATTAAAACATCTAAATGCTCGCTCTGGCTGTCAATTTTCCCGATAATCTGGCAATCAAAATAAACTTCGTTTATCGGCAGGGGAATATAATTTTCCGCTTCAAACCGGGCCGCTTTCTTAATATCTTCTTCCTTCATTTTTGGCATATGGATAACGTCTAAAAAAGCTTTTTCTTCGGGAAGGGAAGCGGTTACGTATTTTGTTGAAAGTTTATTTCCTTTTACTTTTATTAAAGACTCTTTTATTATTTTTACTAGCTCTTCTTCGTTTTTAATCTCGCCTTCAATAATAATTCCTGGTTTAATAGGAAATTCGCCAAAACAAGAAAGCCCAAAAAAACTTTTGTCTTTCTTGAGTTTTATTATTTTCAACGACAAGTCGGAAATATCTATGCCGAAAGATTCCTGTTTTAAAACAAAATTACTTAATAACATTATTTGATTATATCATTAAAATTATTCTATTTCTTTCCAGCCGGTTACTTGCCAGGAGGCGCCAGGTCCTGAAGAAAATTTCGCGTAATAAAGGCCGCTCTCATAAGTTACTGTGACATTGGGTTGGAGCTTCAGTTTATAAGCGATTACTTCCTTAATATCAACGTTATTTTTAATATTTACTGTGCCGCTTGAAGCATAAAAAATCGCTCCGACAACGTTATTATCAATGTTTATGGCGTCATCTATGCCCGAATAAGTAGAGAGAATCATAATGTAGCTTTTATTTTCGGCGCTTCTCGCATTGCATGTTTTAGTGCCTGTATTATATCCTTCCGTTCCGCAAACGATAACATTGTTGTAATTTATTATTTTACCTTTAGTGCTTTGAAGAGGAGGTACTTTTGCATCGGCGATTACCACTGTACTTAAATCATCTCCGAAAGACGAATCCAGAACCAAAACGACATTATTGGATAGATTAATGTCTCCATTGACCCAGACCGGGCCTTTTATAGTAATTATTTTATTATTATTAACCGTCCAATCGCAGTTCAATTCGGCCGGCCCTAAAACCATATCGCCAGTCGGGTTGCATTGGGGAGATCCG
>JAUSNC010000044.1 GCA_030645645.1 Candidatus Parcubacteria bacterium | reverse complement strand
TAATTTGTTCTTCATTTAGCTTTTGCGGAAAATTAAAATCAAACCTTAATCTTTCCGCTGTTATATTACTCCCTTTTTGATAAATTTCCGGCCCTAAAATCTGCCTCAAGGCAGCTAATAATAAATGATTCGCCGTATGATATTTCACAGTTTTCTCTCCGGTATCTGCCAATCCTCCTTTGAACATCCCTGCCGCAGAAGTCCTTGATAATTCCTGATGTTTCTCAAATGCCTTAGCAAATGCGCTCCTATCCACTTCTTTGCCTTTTTCCGTGGCTAATTCTTCAATTAATTCCAGCGGAAAACCGTAAGTTTCATAAATATGAAAAGCTTCTTCGCCGCTGATATTCCCTTTACTAAGAATAGATATGGTTTCGTTTAACCCGATTTCCAGAGTTTTTTCGAATTTTTCTTCTTCGTTCTGTAAAATCGTAAGAATATCGGTTTCACGGGAATGCAGTTCTGGGTAGGCGTCTTTATAGGTTTTAACGACAACTTTTGCCAGAGGAATGATAAAATTCTTAGGCAGATTAAGTAGCTTTCCAAATCTTATCGCTCTTCTGATTATTCTTCTTAAAATATATCCTCGTTCCACATTAGAAGGCAAGATTCCGTCCGAAGCCAGAAATACCGCTCCTCTTATATGATCAGCGATAATCCTGAATGATTTTTTATCTTCGCTATAGGATTTTGATGAGTTCTTTTCTATTTCCCTGATAATCGGTCCAAATAAATCGGTTTCGTATACTGTGGTTTTTTTCTGACTCATTATAGCTAATCTTTCAAACCCCATTCCTGTATCCACTCCCTGAATTTTAAGAAGAGTGAGTTTTTTATCTTTATCGCAATAAAACTGGTTGAAAACGATGTTCCAAATTTCCATTCCGTTCACATAAATTTCGGTGGTCGGACCGCACGGACCTTCATCCCCCGTAGGACCCCAGAAATTATCAACTCCTTCCCTCCTGATTTTATCTTCGGGCATTCCTATTTTTTTCCAAAATTCATAAGATTCGCTGTCAAAAGGCACTCCTTCTTTTCTCCAATCCCCTTGTGGAACTTTTGCGGGGTCAAAAACAGTAACATAATCTATTTTTAATTTAAAAACATTTTTTATCAGTTCATAGCCGTATTTAATGGCTTCTTCTTTAAAATATCCTCCAAAGGAAAAATTTCCCATCATTTCAAAAAAGGTAAGATGGCATTTATCGCCCACTTCTTCGATATCGGAAGTGCGGAAACTTTTTTGAATAGAAACGGCATTTTTGCTTCCCAAAGGCTTTCCGCCTAAAGCGGGATGGGGCGAAGTCAAAGGATCAGCTGTTCCGATATAATAAGGCTTGAATTGCTGCATTCCGGCTGTTGTTAATAAGACACTGGGGTCTGTCGGCAAAAGCGAAGAAGAAGGCGTCACTTTATGCCCTTTCTTTTCAAAAAATTTCAGGAATTCCTGCCTTAATTTTTGAGAATTCATAAATTTATTTTAGCTTAATATTCTCTCTTAATCCAGCGGTATTAAATAAAAAAATAGCCAATTTTATATGGCTATATTAAATCGTTAATGGCGTCTTTGAGCATTTGAAAATGTTGTTCCGCGAATTTTCTTGCTGATTTCCAGTGCGCATCCGCTTCTTGTTTTGTAATTCCATCTTTTTCAGCGAGATCATGCTCCTTGGCCGCTTTTATTCTAAATAGCACAACTTTTTTTGCAATTTTATATCTTATGCCGAAAAGGTGCATATATTCAGCGGCCATCTGGTTGATAACTTCATTATAGTCTTTTTCGTTATGCGCTTTCCACCATCCGATTTCGCATTCTGCCACTTTTTTAGGATCGAAATCCGAATTTCCTTTCATTTCATATTCCTAAAATTAGCTTATGTTAAAGGCCTAAATTAGTCAAATAAATAAAAAATATATCAAGTTAGTCTTGATATATTATCTGGAAATACTCTGGCTAAGAGGAGAACCGTGAAAAGTTATCACAACTTCTAGTTCGTTGCTAAGAATCCTTGCCCAGAAGAAAATCTTATTTTTCCTTTTATAACTTTTAGGCATCTCTACCGCAGTTTTAGATAAAACTTCGGCGGTTTTCCACGCCCTGTCATCTAATTCCTTAAATTCCTTACTGGACCGCAACTCTACCGGCCTAACCTCATGTATTCCTTTGAGAGTCACAATAATTGCAGAAACCCCTCTGAAATGCGCAATTATGCTATCTATTGGAGAAGGTTCTGAAGAGCCGATATTACTCGGGCGGATGTGCAGGCTTAACCAACCATCCATTGCTCTTTTTCTCTCTTCTTCAATTTCTTTATTGATAATGTGCTGGACGGGTGCCGGTTGAGGATATTCAACAACCCCGCTATTTTTATTCACGAAACCGAGCTGTTCTCCGCTTTGCTGATAAACAAGAGGAAAGAAAGGAGCCACTGTTTCTAAAATATTCATTCCAATATCTCCATTTTGTTTTTAAAATATACAAAATAATTAAAAAATAGTCAAACTAATCCCGGATCAGTTACAAATTATTCCGCCGCCGAGGAGTTCGTTGCCTTTGTAAAATACCGCGGATTGGCCGGGAGCAATAGCCCATTGGGGTTTATTAAAAACTAAAAGAAATTTTGAATTTGATTTTTTAATCAATCTTGCGCTTGCTCCTTTGTGGCGGTATCTTATTTTCGCATTAACCCGTAAAGGCAAATCCGGTCCTTTATCGGAAAACCATTTTAAATCGCTTATAAAAACCTCTTTTTTGTCCAGTTTACTCTTCTTTTTAGTAACGAAGACGATGTTTTTCTTGCTGTCTGTCTTATATATATAGTAAGGACCGCCGGATAAATTGAGGCCTTTTCTCTGGCCTATGGTGTAATAATAAAAGCCTTTATGCTTGCCCAGTATATCTCCCTTGTCATCTATTATTTTCCCTTGCCTTGGAGGCAGAAAATCTTTCAAAAAATCATATAATTTAACCTTACCTATAAAACAAATTCCCTGGCTGTCTTTTCTTTTTGCGTTCGGCAAGCCGAATTTTTTTGCAATCCCTCTAACATCTTTCTTCATATATTTACCTACGGGAAAAATCAGCTTTGGCAAAACCTCGGGGTTTAAAGCGTAAAGAAAATAAGACTGGTCCTTATTCGGATCTTTTCCTTTTAAAATACGGAGTTTTTTTCCGTGTTTTTTTATATTCGCATAATGGCCGGTGGCCAAATAATCAAAACCTAGAGCCATCGCTTTTTTAAAAAGAAGATTGAATTTTATTTCGCTATTGCATACAATGTCGGGATTGGGAGTTTTGCCACTTGCATAACCTTTTATGAAATAATCTATTACCTTATTTTTATATTCTTTTCTGAAATCAAAAACGTAAAAAGGAATGCCGATTTTGTCCGATGCCAGGCGGGCCATTGAAAGGTCTTCAATTGTTCCGCAGCCACCTTGTTCGTAACAGCGCAAAAAAACGCCTGCAACCTGAAAACCGGCTTTTTTCAGAAGAGCCGCCGACACCGAACTATCAACTCCGCCGGACATCGCCACTAGAACCCTCTTTTTTTCCAATATTTTTAACATAGATTAAGTATAATAGAATATATTTTTAAAATTAACAATAATCCTGAAAACAGATATAATAACAAAATTAATCAGTCTTAACATAAACTTATGATTCAATTTCTAAAAAACCGTTATTTTATCGCTTCTGCCGCCGTTATCATAGTTATTATAGGATTAGCCTCAATTCTTGGCGGATCAAAAAAGCCGGCAGTTGATTTTGTCTTGGCAAAAAGAGAAAATATTGTCCAGGAAGTAAACGTTACCGGCCGGGTAAAGCCGGCGGAAACTATAAATCTTGCTTTTGAAAAGACAGGTAAAATTTCCGTTATTTACGTGAATGTCGGCGATAAAGTCAAAGCTGGCCAAATATTATCCGCTTTGCAAAATTCCGATGTTATTGCCCAGCTTTCGCAGTATAAAGCGGCCTTGAATGTCCAAAAAGCGGAACTCGCAAACCTTGAAGCCGGAACCCGCCCGGAAGAAATACAGGTTCAGGAAGCTAAAGTTGAAAGCGCAAAAATAGCGTTGGAAGACGCCAAAAAAAATCTCGTTGATAAAATGCAGGATGCTTACACAAAATCCGATGACGCAATCAGAAACAAAGCCGACCAGCTTTTCACAAATCCCCGCAGTTCCAGTCCGCAAATAAATATCTTTGTTAGTTCCCAACAAAAAACCGATATTGAATGGCAAAGAACTATTGTTGAAAATATCCTAATCAGCTGGAAAGCGTCCCTTGATGGGTTAACTATTGAAAACAATCTCCCCTTATATGTTGATTCTGCAGAGAATAATCTTAATCAGATAAAATCATTGCTGGATATGGTTGCACTCTCCGTAACCGATCCAAATGCCGTGGTAAGTTTTTCAAAAACAACGGTTGATGCCTGGAAAACGGACATTTCAACCGCAAGAACCAATATTAATACGGCAGTTGTCAATCTTTCCGCCGCCGATGAAAAATTCAGAGGGGCCCAGGCCGATGTTACTCTTGCGGAAAAGGAGCTTCTTTTGGATCAGGCAGGCACTCCTGCAGAGCAAATTAACGGCCAGAAAGCCAAAATCAGCGAAGCTGAAGCAAATATTCAAAACGCGGAAGCCCAGCTGGCAAAAACTATTCTTTTCTCCCCGATTGACGGCATTATTACCAAACAGGATGCTAAAGCAGGCGAAATAGTTTCTGCCAACGCTCCTTTAATATCTATTATTTCTGAGGCAAAATTCCAAATTGAAGCAAATGTTCCGGAAGTGGATATTGCCAAAATTACTATCGGAGATTCTGCTAAGATAACGCTGGATGCCTACGGAAATGATGTTGTTTTTGAAGCCAAGGTTATCGCAATAGATCCGGCGGAAACTATTTTGGAAGGCGTAGCGACATATAAGATTACTCTTCAAATTACGGAAAAAGAAGAAATAATGAAACCCGGCATGACAGCAAATATAGACATATTGACCGATGAACGGGAAAACGTGATTACTATCCCCCAGCGGGCGGTGATAACAAAAGACGGAGAAAAAACAGTACAAATTTTGGAGAACGGAATTCAAAAGGAAATAAAAGTAAAAACCGGATTGCGCGGATCCGCCGGCAATATTGAAATTATTGAAGGCCTTAAAGAAAACGACGAGGTAATCACGTTTTCTGAATAGAAATATGGCGTTTATTGAAGCTAAAAATTTGGAAAAAAATTATCCTGACGGAACCCAGGCCCTACAGGGAATCTCCCTCTCAATAAACAAAGGAGAATTCACGGCCATAATGGGACCGTCGGGATCTGGCAAATCAACTCTTTTGCATATTTTGGGATTTTTGGATATTCAAACCAAAGGCGAATATCATTTTGAAGGAAAAACTATCTCAGATTATAAAACAGATGAAATTGCCCGCGTAAGAAATGAAAAAATGGGATTTATATTCCAGGCTTTCAATCTGCTTCCAAAATCAACGGTATTTGAAAATGTTCAACTGCCGCTTCTTTATTCCGGCGTAAAAGAATCGTTATGGAGAGAGATGACAATAAAAGCCATTGAAGCAGTGGGTCTTTCACATAGAATAAACCACGAATCTTCCAAGCTTTCCGGCGGAGAAAAACAGCGCGCGGCCATTGCTAGGGCGCTAGTGAACAACGCGGAGGTTATTTTTGCCGATGAACCGACAGGAAATCTGGATTCAAAATCTGGCCAGATGATTATGAAAACAATCCAAAAACTTAACGAAGAAAAAGGATACACTGTCATCCTGATCACACATGAAACTTATACTGCCGAACATGCCCAGCGCATTATCCGTCTTCGCGACGGAAAAATTGAAAGCGACGAATTAGTAAACGGCAGGAGAAGAGCCGGAGATAATTTTATCAAATAGAAATATGATATTAAAACACAGTTTTACAACAGCCTTAAAAGGATTAAAAAACCACCAATCCCGATCCATCCTGACAATCTTAGGAATAGTTATAGGCATCACCGCTATTATTTTAGTTATGTCCATAGGACAGGGGGCGCAAGACCTTATTTTACAACAGATCAAAGGACTGGGTTCTCAAACAATAATAATAGAGCCAGGCAGAGAACCAGAAGGGCCTTCCAGCTTTACGGAAATTTTTACCGATTCATTAAAACAGAAAGATGTGGATATGCTTAAAAATCCTGAAAGAATCCAAGGAATAAAAAATTTAACTCCGATAGTAGTGCAGATAGTAAATACTGCTTATGAAAACAATACTACCCGGGCCACGGTTCTCGGCGCTTCAGAACTTCTTGCAGAAATACTGGAAATTTATCCTTTACAGGGAACCACTTTCAGCGAAGATGATGTTAAACAAAGGGCAAATGTCGCCGTACTGGGATCAGAAATAAAAAGAAAGCTTTTTGGACCGTCAGACGCAGTGGGAGAGAAAATAAAAATTAAGGGAAAAACTTTTCGCGTTTTAGGAGTGCTTCCGCCTAAAGGCCAGGTTTCCCTTTTTAACGTTGACGAAACTATCACAATACCCTACACCACCGCCCAGCAATATCTTATTGGTACGAACTTCTTTAATTCCATAATCGTTCAGGTGGAAAATGAAAAAGAAATTGACTCGATCAAAAACAATATTGAACAGGCTTTGCGGGAAAGCCATAATATACAAGATCCTTCCAAAGACGATTTTCACGCAATGACGCAGGCAGATGTAGCCAGCCGCGTCAGTAATGTAACGGGAATATTAACCGTTCTTCTGCTCTCGGTTGCAGCCATTTCTCTGGTGGTCGGAGGTATTGGCATAATGAATATAATGCTTGTATCAGTATTTGAAAGAACCCGCGAAATCGGTCTGCGAAAATCAATCGGCGCCACTGAAAAAGATATTTTAGTCCAGTTTCTTCTGGAATCAATAATTCTCACGGTGATCGGCGGAATTGCGGGAATAATTTTAGGCGCTCTTCTCTCTTTTGCTACTTCGTTAATACTGACAAAAGTAGTTTCTTCAGGATGGGTTTTCGTATTTCCCGTGTCAGCCGCCTTGCTCGGCATTGGGGTTGCAACAATGGTCGGTTTGATTTTTGGACTTTATCCGGCCCGCCAGGCATCGCTGAAAAGCCCAATTGAAGCCTTAAGATACGAATAATTGTTTTAAATTGAATTGATTATTTTTATAAACTTCTCGGAATTTATAGAAGCTCCTCCAACCAGCAAACCCTCCATTTTTGATTTTGTGATATAGTCTTTTGCGTTGCTTTCATCAACACTGCCTCCGTAAATAACAATTATCTTTCTTACCGGAGAGACGCCTAATAGTTCACGCGCTGTTTTTTGTATAAAAATACTCATATCCTCTGCCTCTTCAAAGGAACACGGATTACCTGATCCTATAGCCCAAACTGGTTCGTAAGCAATAATAAAGGAATCCGAATTTTTTATTACAGATTCAATATTGGAAAGCGCGTTTTCCAGCTGTTTTTTAACAGTATCGTGGGCCTGGTTCTTTTCTCTTTCTTCACTGCCTTCCCCTACGCACAATATTGGCTTCAATCCCGCATTAAGAGCAACTTTTAATTTTTTATTTATTTCTTCATCTGTTTCCCCGATTTTTCTTCTTTCGGAATGGCCGATAATCACATATTCGCACCCAGCATCTTTTAGCATTGAAGGAGAAATCTGACCCGTGAAGGCACCTTTGTTTTCCCAAAAACAATCCTGCCCGCCGATTTTTATTCCAGACTCCTTGAAACTGACGGCTGTTAAAAAGATTACAGGCGGGCAAATAATAACCTCTGTATTGCTGTTTTCTATCCCGTTTTTTATTTCTTCAAACAAACGTTTTGCTTCTTCCTGCGTTTCAGGGTTGCATTTCCAATTGGCAATGATAATATTTTTTTTCATAAATTATTTTAAAAAACTTGATATCCCTAAAGTTAATATAACAACTATTGCCCCGGCCAGAAAAGCGCCGGTAATCACAAGCGGCAAGGCTCTTTTAAAACTCATCCCGAATATGAATGCTAAAATGGCACCTGTCCAGCCGCCAACAAAAGGTATGGGCGTTGCAATTAAAGCAATCACCGCCAGATCTTCTCCAAGATTTTTAATCCTTGTTTGAGATTTTCTTCTGACGCGAATAAAAATCCAATCAATAAATTTTTTTAACAAATGGGATTTTTCGGAAAAAAAACGCGATACCGGATCAAGAAATAAAATTATCAATATTAAAGGCACCAGATTCCCAAGAACGGAGAATAGATAAGCAGACCATAAGGGCAGATGATAAATTTTCAAAGCAATTGGAATAGCTCCCCTTAATTCAATAATGGGGCTCATTGCTATTAAAAAAACGACTATTTCAGGGGGTATCATTGTTTTCTTAAAAATTCTGCCGCTTTTTCCGGCTCAATGGTTGAAATTTCAATTTTTGTGCCTATTTCAAAACCGGCCCAAGTGGAGGTTTTCGGCAGAATAGTCCAATGCCAATGATAATAATCATGCTTATTGCCGTCACAGGGAGCGGTATGAAGATAAAAATTATAAGCAGGGTTATTAAGTCCTTTATAAAGTTTTTTTAAAACTATATGCAGAGCTTCTGCCAAGTGTATTTTCTCTTTTTCTGTTATTTTCTCAAAATAAGAAAGATGTTTTTTTGGCGATATTATCACTTCAAAAGCCGATTTTGAAGCAAACGGACAAACGGCCAGAAAATTTTCATTCTCAAAAACTATTCTTTCCCTGTTCTTCTTTTCCCATTCCATCATTCTGCAATAAATGCATTGTTTATTCTTTGAAAGATAATTCCTGGAATTGACTAGAGCTTTTTTTAAGTCTGAATCAATAAGAGGAGTTGTAACTATTTGAGAATGAGGATGCGTTATTGTCGCGCCGGCCTCTGCGCCGTGATTATGAAATATGGAAACATAATTGACGAATTTTTCATTTGCCATTTCTTTAAATCTTGCCTGAAAAACATCGATAACTTCTTTCACACGGGAAATACTCATATGCGCCAGAGATTTTTTATGGTCTCTTGTAATAACCACTTCGTGGAATCCGACGGCATTCATTCTTTGGAAAAGATGGTTTTCGGATTTCTTCTCCAACTTTAAATACGGCACAAAAGCGGGATACTTATTTGGAATAACCACTGTTGTCCAATTTTTTGGAACTTCTTTCCCTAATTTAAAGAGCACTTTTTTTCCTTTAGAATAGATAAGGGTGGGTTCTTCCTGATTATTGATATTGCAGAAAGGACATAATTTTTTAGAAACTTCTTCTTTTTCCCGTTTCTCTTTTTTGAATGTTTCCGGCCTTCTGGCCCTGCCGGTGGCAATTACAACCCAGTCCCCTGAAATAAGATCAAAACGAAGCTCTGACGGGGCCTCCATTTTTAAAAGACCTAAATTATTCTTTTTATTCTTAGGCATTATAAATTCCTTTAATTAAATTTAATCTTATCTTTATTGAATCAAATCCCATTTTAACCATAGAGTTGAATTTTACCGTGCTGTTTGGATCGTTTATCCATGTTATTGGAATTTCTTTTATTTTATAGCCTAATCTTCTGGCGATTACCAAAATTTCAGGATCAAAAGCAAATTTCTCTATTTTACAGCGGGGCAGAATATCCTCCGCTGCTCTTCCTGTCATTCCTTTAAAACCGCATTGGGTATCCCAGATTCCCCATAGTCCGCAAATCAACTGAACAAGAAGATTAAAACTATTGCCTAAAACCATACGCCTTAACCACGGCTGGGGAACAGCAATAACCGCACCCTTTATATCACGCGACCCAATAACTATGTCATACCCGGCTTCAAATTGGGGCCACATTTTTTCCACGTGGTCAATTGAGGTTGAATTATCGGCATCGGTAAAAACCCTGTATTCTCCTTTTGCTTCCAGCATACCCTGCCTTGTAACAAAACCTTTTCCGTGATTTTCCTTATTGTCCAGCAATTTTAAATTTGGAACAGACTGAATTAGACTTCTCACGGCTTGTGCCGTATTATCTTTTGATCCGTCGTTGACCACTATAATTTCATAGTTATAATCCTGACTCTTTAAATACTTGCTGACTTCTTCAATGGTTTTCGGCAAGCGCTTTTCCTCGTTATACGCCGGAATTATAACTGATAAATAAATTTTATTAGACATTTTAGTATTTTAACACAAAAAAATTAGAAACCTATGGACTTACGCCCGCCGTATTTTTGTAAAAATAATAAAAAGGGTTTTAAACCTTATTATTTTGATTTTACAATTTTTTGGAATTTGGTGTAAAAAACCGAATTGTCGGGAATATTTTCTAAAATCACGGAGCCAGGGCCGATTTTACAGTTTGATCCGATAAAAATTCCAGGCATCAAAGTTGAACGTGCTCCGAAACGGGAATTATTTCCTATTGCGCCTCCGAAAAAAGTGAAGCCCGTACCGGTTTTTTCTCCTTTTATAAGAGATTTTATTTCTCCCCTATCCAGGCGCCTGTTAGCCGAAATAAAACCGGCACCGAAACGGCAATTTTCTCCTATAACCAAATCTCCGAAATATCCTGAATGGATATGGGTGCCTTTCTGAATTATAGAATTCTTTATTTCGGCAAAAGAACCGCTTAAGAAATTGTTTTCAAGATTAACAGGTCCTCTTAAAATATTACCGTAACCGACTTTACAATTATCGCCTATATAGCAAGGCCCTTCTATCACAGTATTGTCACTGATGATGGAATTTTTCCCGATTTGAATATTTCCTCTTAAAACCACATTCTTACCTATTTTTACTCTGGAACCGGTATATTTTTTAAAGGATTTACCTCCTAAAATAATTTTCATTGCCGAGATGGCGTCCCACGGATATTTTAAAGAGATAGTTTCTTTTTTAGCAACGATAAATTCTGCCCCTTTATCTTTTATAAAAAGATTGAATGCTTCAATCAAGCTGTCTTCGGTTATGGAAACTTTCCTAAGATAAGAAAAAAAACCTGACGGAATAAAATAAATCTCATTGGTTTTTATATTTGAAGGCTCTCTGCCTTTCTTGGGATTTTCAATTATTTTTACCGCTTTTCCTCCCTTAATATCAAGAATGCCAAAATCCCGGGGCTTTTTAGTCTTAGATCCTAGAAAGATTATCTTTTCGCCGTTCCCTCTGGCTTTCTTCAAAAGGGAATCAATATAATCCCCTACATCAACCTTATGAGGGCCCAATAATAAAAAAGATCCCTTCACGAATTTCTCCGCCTGTAGAAGAGCATTTCCGGTTCCAATAGGCTTCTTCTGGATTGCATAATTGATTTTCACATCTTTTAAGTTTGATTTATTGATTTCTTTCTCAAAGTCTCTCTCCTTACCCTGTACAATAACGATATTTTTTATTCCTTTTCTCTTTAGCGCTTCTATTGTATGCAATATTAAAGGCCGGCCTGCTATATTTATTAAGGCTTTTCTTTTCTGATTAAGAGGCCAGAAACGGCTGGACTGCCCGGCCGCTATTATTACCGCCTGTTTTGTTATTTGCACAGCTTTATAATTAATTTTGCTAATTTGTCGGAATCGTGCCTAATGAGGGTTCTTTTTATAAGCACGTCGGCAGGATCTAATTTGGTGATTTTATTACTTATAAGATTTTCTCCTTTGAATTTTTTATTTAGCAGGCTTTTTTTATTAAAGCCCACAAATTCTCCTTCCTGCGAGTATTTTTTAAGGAAAATATTAGATGGCTTTCTAATATTGAATGTAACGTAATCCAGCGTGCCTTTACCTAAATACTGCTCAATAACTTCAATAAAATCTTCTACTTTAAAATTGTCAGTATGGCCTTTTTTTGTCATCAGATTACAATTATATATTTTAACTGCCTTAGACTTTTTAATAGCCTCGGCGATGCCGCCCACCACCAGATTAGGAATAATAGAACAAAAAATATTACCCGGCCCCATAATTATTACGTCGGCTTTTTTTATCGCTGCAATAGCCTTTGGATTAGCTTTTACCACAGGCTGTAAAAATATCCTTTTATCCGGAAATTCGGAAAGCGATGGGAATTTATTAATTTTATTTTCTCCTATAATTTTTTTTCCTGAATCCAATTGAATCCCTAATTTTGTTTTCTCAAGAGTTACGGGAATTACTTCTCCTTTTATATTCAAAAGACGTCCGGCGCTTTCCACTGCTTCCTTAAAACTGCCGGTAATTTTTTCTAAAGAAGCCATAAAAATATTGCCGAAATTATGCCCTATAAAAGGACCTATGCCAAACCTATAATTAAATAATTGCCTTAATATTTGATCTTCACTAGAAAGAGCAACCAAGCACTGTCTGACATCGCCCGGGGGTAAAACACCTAATTCATCTCTAAGTATGCCGCTTGAACCGCCATCATCCGCCATTGTTACAATGGCGGCAAGAGAAAGATTATTGTATTTTTTCAGACCGGACAAAACCGTAAAAGTTCCCGTACCGCCGCCGATGCACACTATTTTTTTGATGCCTTTAATCATATAAATTCATATAATATTACTCTACTGTCACGCTCTTGGCAAGATTTCTTGGTTTATCAACATCACAACCCTTTAATACGGCCACGTGATATGCAAAAAGCTGAAGAGGAATAATACTCAAAATAGGAGTGAGCATTTCTAAAGTTTTGGGAATATAAATAACGTCATCTGCCATTTCCTTGATTCTTTTATCTCCCTTTGTCGCCAAAGCTATTACCTTTCCGGATCTTGCCTTTATCTCCATTATATTGGACTGCATTTTCTCATACACGCTGTCTGAAGTAGCGATACAAAATGTGGGAAAATTTTCATCTATTAAGGCAATGGGCCCATGCTTCATTTCCCCCGCGCTGCTGCCTTCTGCATGGATATAGGAAATTTCCTTCAGCTTTAAGGCGCCTTCTTGGGCAACCGGAAAATTATATTTTCTTCCGATATATAAAAAGTTTTTATAATCTTTGTATTTTTCCGCTATCTTCTTTATGTTTTCATTTTCTTTCAAAACTTGAGTTATAAAATCGGGAATTTGGGAAAGCTCTTTACATATCCTCTGTCCTTGAACCAAAGACATTTGCCGTTGCCTGCCTAAAAGCAAAGTTAATAGGGCCAGCACTGTTAATTGAGACGTAAAGGCTTTGGTTGAAGCAACCGCCATTTCTGGGCCTGTATGATTATAAACTCCGGCATCGGTTTCTCTGGCAACCGAAGAGCCTACTGTATTTACGATTCCAAGAGTGAGGACTCCTTTTTGCTTCACTTCCCGTAAAGCGGCAAGAGTATCTGCCGTTTCTCCTGATTGGGAAATTAATATTACTGCCGATTTTTTGTCTAAAATATGTTTTTTGTAGCGGAATTCCGAAGCTAAATCCACTTCTACAGGTATACCTGCATATTCTTCAATCATATATTCGCCTATTAAACCGGCAAAAAAAGCAGTTCCGCAGGCAATAATATGCAGCCTTTCAATATCTTTTAATTTTTCCCTTACTTCATCCAGCCCTCCCAATTTTGCCGTTCCCTCTTCTAAAACCAAACGGCCCCTAAGCGTGTCGGTTATTGAATTAGGCTGGTCAAAAATTTCCTTAAGCATAAAATGCGGGAATCCTCCTTTTTGGGCTTCTTCCGGCTTCCAATCAATCTCTTCAATATCTTTCTCTTTATGATTCCTGTTTAAATCGGTGATGTAAAAATTCGTCGGAGTGAGGGTGGCCACTTCCCCGTCGTCAAGATAAATAACCTGCTTTGTGCGTCCCATAATGGCGCTGGGATCTGAAGCAACGATAAACTCATTATCTCCTAATCCAATCAAAAGTGGCGAAGAATTTCTGGCTACGACTATTTTTTGAGGATCATTTTCCGACATTACCGCCAGGCCATATGTGCCCTTCACTAATTTTAAAGCCTCAATAACCGCCTGCTCCAGGTTGCCTTTGAAATATTTTTCTATTAAATGAGAAATAACCTCGCTGTCTGTTTCAGAATAAAATTTATGGCCTTCCTCTTTTAATTTTTCTTTTAGTAATCCGTAATTTTCTATAATTCCGTTATGGGCCAGCCAAATCTTGTTTTTGCAATCATGATGGGGATGAGTATTCTTTTCCGAGGGCGCTCCGTGGGTGGCCCATCTGGTATGAAAAATGGCAGAATTACTCTGAAAATTATTTCCTTTTAATGCATTTTCCAAATTAGAAATACGGCCTTTCTTCCTGACTGAAAAAATTTTCTTGGTGGAAGAATCAAAGCCGACTAAACCGGCGGAATCATATCCGCGATATTCCAGTCTCTTTAAGCCTTCAAGGCCTATTGAAATGGCGTCTTGTTTTCCTATATATCCTACAATTCCGCACATAATTTAAATTACTATGTTTATTAATTTTCCTTTTATGAAAATCACCTTTTTTATATCCTTTCCTTCTATCCAATGTTTAATCTTTTCTCTGGAAAAAGCAAGTTCCTTAGCTGCGCTTTCGCTTATGTTCTTGTCTGTTTCCGCCATATCCCTGACTCTGCCATTGACCTGGATTATAAGGCGGATATTTTCCTTCTCAATCATCCTCGGATTATATTCTGGCCAAGACCAGCTATGGATAGAATCCTTGATTTCAAATTCTGCCTGCTTTATTTTCCCGTTTATTTCCTGCCACATTTCCTCGGCCAGATGAGGAGCAAGGGGGGCAATAAGTAATGAAATTGTTTTTAAATTTCGTGTGGAAATATATTCTTTTTCCTGAAGATTATTTACTAAAATCATGAGAGATGAAATGGCGGTGTTGAACCTTAGATTTTCAATATCTTCAGAAACTTTTTTAATGGTAAGATTTATTAAATTATCTACTCCTTTGTCTGTAGATTCATTTCTCTTCTTTCCGAGAAGCGCCCATAGCTTAGCTGAAAATCTGACAATTCCCTCTATCCCGCCGGGATTCCAAGGACCGCCCTGACTGAAAGGACCCATGAAGAAAAGAAACATTCTGACAATATCAGACCCGTATTTTTTAATCTGTTCATCGGGATTAATAACGTTTCCGCGGGATTTTGACATTTTCTGGCGATCCGGGCCCAAAATTATTCCTTGATGGCGGACTTTTGAAAAAGGTTCGTTAAAATGCAAATATCCGAACTTTTTCAGCGCTTTTGTGAAAAACCTGGCATATAATAGATGCATAACAGCATGCTCCAGCCCTCCTATATACATATCTACCGGAAGCCATAATCGCATTTTTTCCTTTGAGGCGAAGGCTTTTTCATTTCTTGGATCGGTATAGCGCAAAAAATACCAGGATGAACAAACAAAAGTATCCATAGTATCCGTTTCTCTTATTGCCAGTTTCTTGCATTTGGGGCAATCGGTATTTACAAATTCTTCAGAGCGCGCCAAAGGAGATTTTCCATCCCCGGGCGGATTGTAGTTTTTTATTTCCGGCAAAAGCACCGGCAAATCTTTTTCTTTTACAGCCTGCCAGCCGCAGTTTTTGCAGAAAACCATTGGAATGGGAGATCCCCAATATCTCTGGCGGGAAATGGTCCAGTCGCGCAATTTATAAAAGACATTCTTTTTTGCCAATCCCTGCTGGTTTAACCATTCGCCTATCCTCTCTTTTGCAATTTCCGATTTTAATCCGTCAAAACGCCCTGAATCTACTAAAACACCCTCACCTTCGTAGGCTTTTTCCTGTAGCTGAACCGATTGATTCTCCTGTTTTATTGTTTCAATAATCGGCAGATTGTGTTTTTTTGCGAAATCAAAATCTCTCTGGTCATGAGCAGGAACCGCCATCACTGCGCCTAAGCCGTAGTTCATTAATACGTAATCTGCAACGAAAACGGGAATTTCTCTGCCATTGCAGGGATTGATTGCACTTATCCCTTTCAGTTCAACGCCTGTTTTTTCTTTCAAATCGCTTATTCTTTCCCTTTCCATCTTT
>JAUSNC010000043.1 GCA_030645645.1 Candidatus Parcubacteria bacterium | reverse complement strand
TAATTTTTAAGATACAGATAGATCAATCTATTCTCCGGATTTTCATTGCCGGCCCTACTTAAATAATTATTAATGTCAGAAAAAATATCCCTGTTTTTTATTTCCTGATAAGCTTCGGCTGAAAAAATCCTGGAAAAGTCTTTCGGCTGAAAAGATCCCATCCATATCTGGTCTCTTATTTCCGGACTATATTCAAATCCCGAAATAAATCTCTTTAATTTAAAGTCCAAACTTATATTTTTTGATGATGCGGGAAGACTTCTGATAATCGGTTCAATTAGCGAATTTCTGAAGAATTGGGGAATAACCTTGTAAAATTTAGCCAGCTTGTGCGCCTGAAAAGTCGGGTAGCCCATAAAAAGCTCGTCTCCCCCGTCTCCGCCCAGCCCAACTTTCACTTTCCCTCGGCTGAACTTGGCAAGTAGATAAGTCGGAATGACCGAGGCGTCTGCAAAAGGTTCGTCAAGGAAATCGGAAATCTGAGGAATTAAATCTAGACATTCTTTGGCGGTAAGGATTTTTTCATAATGGTCGGTTTTCAGGAAATCGGCAGCCTCCCTGGCATATTTTGATTCATCAAAGGATTTATCACTAAAACCTATGGAAAAAGTTTTTATAGGTTTATCCGAGTTTTTTTGGGCATAATAAGCGATACTCGTGGAATCCAATCCCCCTGAAAGCCATACTCCCAAAGGCACATCCGAAACCATTCTCATTTTAACAGACCTTTCCATATGCCGATCAAGATTATACAATATTTCTTTTTCGGACAGATTGTTCTCAGGCTGGAATTTAATTTCCCAATACTTCTTTATATTTATATCACCATTTGTATAAACTAAATATTCGCCAGGCCCGAGTTTTAAAATGCCCTTATAAATGGTTTCAGGACCGGGGACATATTCGTAATTCAAGTATTTGGCGAGAGAGAAAAGATTTAATTCACGCTTTAATTTTGGATGAGCTAAAACCGCTTTGGGTTCTGATCCGAAAATAAGGGTTTTTTCCATCAGAGAATAATATAGCGGTTTTTCCCCTATCCTGTCCCTGCCCAGAATTAATTTTTTAATTTTATTATCCCAAAGGGCGAAAGTGAACATTCCGTTCAAATCCTTGATAAAATCATCTCCTTTTTCTTCGTAGGAATGAACAATAACTTCTGTGTCAGAACGGGTATTGAATTTATGTCCCTTTTTTTCAAGCTCTGCCCTTAACTCCTGAAAATTATATATCTCTCCGTTGAAAATAACGCAAATACTTCTATATTCGTTGAAAATAGGCTGTCTGCCGCATGCAAGATCAATAATACTCAACCGTTGATGCCCGAGAAAAATTCCTCCGACAGGATCAATAAAATATCCTTCATCATCAGGGCCTCTGTGTTTCAAGGTCCCGGTCATTTTCCTTAAGATTTCCTCGTTGCCTTGTCCTACAAATCCGGCGATTCCGCACATAATATTAAAGGTTAATTTTCTCCTTAATATTGTAAGCCGTTTTTCCCCCTGATTCGTAATATATTCTTATGAGTATTTCTGCCAAAAGCCCCATTAAAATGAATTGAAATCCTATAATTGTTAAAAATACTGTTAGAAGAGGCAAGGGCGTAAGAATAAAAGATATTCCGTAGATGAATTTAGCAATCAAAGATCCTATACCCGACAAAAAGCCGAATAACAGCAGTATCAGGCCCATTCTTCCGAAAAAATGCATGGGTTTTGTCAGATAGGCCATGAGAAATTTAACGGTCATCAGGTCAAGAATAACCCGGAAAGTGCGGGTAAGCCCGTATTTTGCTTTTCCATATTTTCTCTCTCTGTGGTTCACTTCAATTTCCGCCACTTTTCCGCCCTGCCAAACAACATATGCGGGCATGAATCTGTGCATCTCTCCATAAAATCTGATACCTTTTATTATCTCTTTCCGATAAGCCTTTAATGTACAGCCGTAGTCGTGCAGATTTACTCCGGTAATGCGGGAAATAAGCCAGTTGGCAATTTGGGACGGCAGACGCCTGTCAAAAGTATCCTGCCTGTTTTTCCTCCACCCTGAAACAACATCAAAACCTTCGTTTAATTTACTAATGAGTTTTTTAATGTCGGCGGGATCATTCTGTAGATCAGCGTCAAGGGGAATAATAATCTCTCCCTGGGAAAAATCAATACCAGCGGATATGGCCGCGGTTTGCCCATAATTCCTCCTAAAACTAATTACCTTGAAATCTATATCAGACTGGGCAATCCTTTTTAGAACATCTATACTTTTATCCCGAGAACCGTCATTAACGGCAATTATTTCATAATCTAAAGCAAGCCCTTTTAAGGCTTCTTTTATCTCGTTGTAGAGTATGTCTACGCTTTCTTCTTCGTTGTATATGGGTATTATCAGTGACAGCTTCATTGTTATAATTGTATAAAAAAAGGCGTATTTTGTCTATCTTAAACTTTTTTTCCGATTTTCAGGCCCGTATTTTCTATTTCTTAACTATATAAAGAAATGCTCCTGGGACGGCCAAAAGTACGTTTAAAAACAAAGCCAAAATAGAAAAAGCCACAGCGTAAGGAATTCCGATTCCCAATATTCCGAAGAAATAGATAAAAACAGCTTCTCTTGTCCCAAACCCAAGCACGGTTATAGGTATTGCAAGAGTCAGCCAGAGTACTGCCACAACAAGAAAAAGAAACCAGAAAGGAACCGGGATGTTTAACGACAAGGCTATAAAATAATAGGAAAAAACGGAAAATAAATAATATAAGAATCCATAAATAAGCACCTTTACCATCGCTTTTGACGGAACATCAAAGAAACTTTTATTGAAATCGGATAAAAAATCTTCGGCTTTTTGCTTTATTGAAGAAGGAAATAAAAATCTTATAAAAAAACTGAAAATCTTCTGTATTCCTATTTTAGAAGAAAAAAGAAAGCTTAAAAACATAACTAAGAAAACTGCCATAGCGGAAACCTCCCATTTAGCAGCTAACCCGAATTTTAAATATAGAACTATTATTCCTATAAGAGAAATTGTTCCTGTAACTAGAAAATCAACAAATCTGTCCATAAATGCGGTAAAAAAAGAAACCCCTGAAGGAATTCCCGACGAATTGGTTAATTCCTTCGCTCTCCAGAATTCCCCCAGACGGCCAGGAGTTACGATTCCCCAAAAAATCCCTATCGTCATGATTTTTATAACGCTCTTTAAGGGTATATCACTTTTCACTAAATCAATAAGAACTTTCCATCGCAATGTTCGCACTAAAAATACAGGAATAAGCGACAAGACCGCCAAAAAATAATAAAAGAGGTTTATTGTTTTGAATTCCTGGAATAATTGGGAAATATTTACCTTTG
>JAUSNC010000028.1 GCA_030645645.1 Candidatus Parcubacteria bacterium | reverse complement strand
AAGGCGGACCATGTAAAAAGATATACTTTTGTGTTCCCAAAATAAATATCAGATAAAAAAATAGTGAGAACTGGTATGAGAACCGCATAAATTCCTCCAATAAAAGAGCCTGCCAATAAAGACAGGGCTGTAACGGCTTCAAAATTAGGAATCCGCAGCTCCTTGTTTAAAACAATGCGGAAAATGACGCCGAAAGCGATGATGCAAATAGCAGCCAGGCTGTTGGGCATGGACATTGCCTGACCAGAGAGAAAAGGTATGTTTAAAACAAACTTCTTAAAATCTATTTTCTTTAGAAAATTGAAAGTCATAATTAGAAAGATATCACCTCGAATTTCCACAGAATTCTATCGCCCTTCTGGACCGGTTTCCTGTCAGCCGCCACGTCTCCCAATGCTCCGTTTATCCAATACTGCCACCATTTACTGTCCGTTCCACCGTTCAATCCGGCAATGCTGTTAACCAATACTCCCATACTGGGATAATCAGTTTTGGTTATTGTAAAATTGTTTTCTTCTGCTAATTCTTCCAATAAAGAGAAAACAGTATCATCTGAAGAAACATCGGCTATTTTATAAGTTATAGGGGCTCCATCTCCCTTGTTGATTATATAAACAACTTTATCGCTTAAATCTTCCTGTAAATCCTGATCAGTATTAAGCGGTTTATTGTTCAATCCCTGTAAATATGAACCGGCAATGATTATAACTCCTAAAGAAATAATAATTAGAAGCAATCGTAGATTTTTTTTGGAGTCCATGGATTTAATTTTTAATTATTATCAATTCTCTATTTCAATGCCCATATTATGGGCGGTTCCCTCTATTATCTTCATTGCCTGTTCTATATCATCAGTATTCAAGTCAGGCATTTTCTTCTGGGCGATCTCTTTCAGTTGGCTACGTTTAATCTTTGCCACTTTTGTCTTATTAGGCACGCCAGAGCCCTTCTCAATTCCAGCAGCTTTTTTGAGTAAATCTGAAGCCGGCGGCTGTTTTAATTTAAACTCATATGTCCTGTCTTCGTAGATCGTAACATCCACGGGAATCTTAAAGCCGCTGCTATTCTTGGTAGCGTCATTAAATTTCTGACAGAATTCCGAAAGATTCACTCCGTGAGGCGCTAAAGCCGGACCTACCGGAGGCGCAGGGGTGGCTTTGCCGGCTGCAATTTGAAGTTTTACTAATACTTTTATTTTTTTTGCCATAATATAAGATTATATCTTTTTAATCTGTAATGAATCAAGTTCTACGGGAGTGTCTCTGCCGAACATGTCAACAAGCACTTTAATCTTGCCTCTCTCCTGGTCTATTTCAGCTACCTTCCCGGAAAAATCCTTAAAGGGCCCGTCAATAATTTTTACAGCATCTCCCACATTGACGTCAACTGCATATTGAGGAGTATCTACGCCCATTCTCTTCTTTAAAACATCTATCTCTTCCAGAGATACCGGAACGGGAGTTGTTCCCGCGCCGACAAATCCAGTAACATTCGGAGTATTTCTTACTATATACCAGGAATCATCCGTAACTATCATCTCCACCAGGACGTACCCAGGATAAATCTTTTCTTCAATAGTTCTTCTTTTTCCGTTCTTTATTTTGATTTTTTTCTCTTTCGGAACAAGAACATTGAAAATTTTATCTTCCATACCTAAGCTCTCTATTCTTTGTTTTAAATTCCTGGCTACCGCGTCTTCATAGCCTGAATAGGTATGAATAACGTACCAATTTTTTTCTTCCGGAAGTTGTTGTTTTGGCATTTATATAAAAAATTAAATTGAGATTAATCTCTGTCTTAAAAGATTGAAAATGGCATCAAGGCCTCCTAGGAAAATGGCCACCGCTACGGAAATCCCAACAACAATCAGCGTATATCTGATTGTCTGATCTCTTGAAGGCCATGTAACCTTCTTTATTTCCAGCACTACCTCTTTAAGAAAAGTGCTGATTTTTGCGGGAATTGATTCAGAATTCATTCTTTTTTAAAAGCCCTTTCGGGCTTCCTTTATAAATCAATAATAAAGCAAAGAAAGGCAGGTGTCAAATTGAAATCCTTAGTTCGGCAAGAATGAGCTTTACCGGACAAAATAAAGGTTAAAATAGCTTTTAGTTTATATATCCAAATTCTTTACTTTCTTCGCGTGGGCCTGGATAAATCTCTTTCTTGGTAATACGTCTTCTCCCATTAGAACATCAAATACCTTATCAGCTTCCCTGGCTGATTCTATATTAATTTTCAAAAGCACACGATTTTCTGGATTCATGGTTGTATCCCAAAGCTCCTGGGGGTTCATTTCTCCCAAACCTTTATATCTTTGAATATTCACTCCGGTAATCTTTTCCTCTTCTTCTCCATCTTTAGCTTTTTCTGTTTTTCCTTTTTTAACTTTCTGCTCCTTCCTTATGTCAGCCACAATCTCTTCCTTATCCTCGTCGTTATAGGCATACTCTATCCTTTTTCCATGTTGAATTTTATAGAGAGGCGGCTGGGCGGCATAAATATATCCTTTTTCAATCATAGGTTGAAAATGGCGGTAGAAAAGAGTCAAAAGCAATGTTTTAATATGATTGCCGTCCGAATCCGCATCACACATAATTATTATTCTGTGATATCTTGATCTTTCAACGTCAAAATCCTCGGCAACTCCGGTTCCCATTGCGATAATCAACGCCCTTATTTCCTTAGAAGACAGAATTCTATCCAGTCTCGCTTTTTCAACATTTAGTATCTTTCCTCGTAAAGGAAGAATTGCCTGAAAATGGCGGTCCCGGGCCTGCCTTGAACTTCCGCCGGCTGACTCTCCTTCCACGATAAATATTTCCGATTCTTCGGGCTTCCTGGAGGTACAGTCAGCCAATTTTCCGGGCAGAGCCAATCCTTCCAAGGCGCCTTTTCTCAAAACTGTTTCTCTGGCAGACTTTGCCGCATTTCTGGCTTTTTGCGCAAGAATACTGCTTTCAATCATTGCCTTTGCATCCTGCGGATTTCTTTCAAGAAAATCGGTCATGGCTTCAGCTACTACGGTATCAACGGCCACTCTAGCCTCAGTATTGCCAAGACGGGCCTTTGTCTGTCCTTCAAACTGCGGTTCTCTTATCTTCACCGAAACAACGGCGGTCAATCCCTCTCTTACATCCTCGCCGGTAAGATTTTCGTCAGTTCCTTTGAGAAAATTATTCTTGCGGGCATAATCATTGAGTGTTCTGGTTAAAGCACTTCTGAATCCTGTTAAATGAGTTCCTCCTTCGCCTGTATAGATATTATTGGCAAAGCTTTCTTCGTAACATTCTCTTTCATTTGTATATTGAAAAGCCGCTTCAACAATCAGTCCTTCTTTTTCGCCTTTAGTATAAAAAACATTCTGGTGCCTGACAGTGTCTCCTCTGGTCAAATACCTGATATACGCTCTGATTCCGTCTTCAAAATAAAAACTATATATATACGGATCCTTCGCGCGCAGATCGGAGAAAACCATCTTTACACCCTGGGTCAGATAGGCCTGCTGGCGAAGATGATTTAAAATCTTCTTTGAATCAAACTTTATCGGTATAAAATCAGCTGCCTTATTGGAAACTTCAATAACTGTTTCCTCTCCCTCCCCGGTAACCGCCTCTTTTGTCTTATGTTCCTTGAAAATCTCAAAATCCGGCTCAAAAATTACGGTTGTTCCTGTTTTTTTACACTTGTCATACTTCACAACTTTTGTTTTAGGCTTACCTTTAACGTATTCCTGATAGTATCTGTTGCCCTCGCGGCAGACTTCCACTCTCATAAAAACTGATAATGCGCAGACTACCGAAACACCTACTCCGTGCAAACCTCCTGAAACCTGATAAGCTTTGCTGCCGAATTTGGCTCCCGCATGCAAAGTGGTCATAACCGTTTCCAGGGCCGATTTCTTGGTTTGAGCATGCGTGTCAACTGGTATGCCTCTTCCGTCATCAATTACCTTAACCCTGTTTTGGGGTAAAAGAGAAATTTCAATATTTTTACAATATCCGCCCATTGCTTCGTCAATTGCATTATCAACGCATTCCCAAATCAAATGGTGCTGGCCGTCCGAACCTGTGGAACCGATATACATCGCCGGTCTTTTTCGGACAGGATCCAGTCCTTCTAATACATAAATATCCTTAGCCCCGTAAGATGCCTGCTCTCCTTTTTTTACTTCTTTTTTCCCCGATTTCTCTTTTGCCATTTTATTAAATAAATTAGTTTTAAATTATTTCCTCACCTGCCAGCCGGACTCTTTTTCTAAAGAATCAATTATCTTCCGGTGCGCCTGATCAATCTCGCCGGCATTCAAAGTTTTCTCCTCAGACTGATAGATTACACGAAATGCCAGATTTTTCATTCCCTGAGGCAATTCTTTTCCTTCATAAAAATCAAAAAGCTCTACATTGCCCGCCAAAGGTTTTCCTGAATTGCGAATTTTATCAGCTACTTCCTTGACTGTTACGGTTTTCGGAACCAGTACGGCCAAGTCTCTCAATGCGGGAGGATATTTCGGAATCGGACTATATTCTCGCTGTTCTGATGATAATTTTACCAGCTTTTCAAAATTCAGATCAAATGCGACCACTTTCCCGTCAATTTTGAGTTTTTTTAATATCTGCTGCGATATTTCTCCCAAAAACCCTATTTGATCTCCATTAATGACTATTTCCGAAGATGCCTCCGGAATAAAAATACCTTTTTCGGTTGCCTTGCAATTCTTATATTCTGCACCTTTAATTCCTGATTTATTAAAAAGAAATTCAACAGCCCCTTTTACTTCATAAAAATCGCTGCCTATGACGGCTCCTGCAATCATTTTTGTTTCAGTCCTGGGAGATCTGAATACTTTTCCGAATTCAAATATTTTTATATTTTTGAAGGTTTTCTGATTCTTCTCTATATTTTTTAAAATATTCGGAATTAAACTAGGCCTCAGATATTTAAAATCGGTACTTAGAGGATTTTCCAGTTCTAAAATATCTGAATCTCCGACTAATCCGAATATTTCCAAATCCTTTTGGCTGATAAAAGAATAATTGATTGTTTCGTTGAATCCCGCTTCCTTGAGAACATCTCTGGTAAAATCCTCCCAAAAAACTTCATTATTCCTTTTAGGCGGCGCTATTTCAGCCAACGGAAAAATGGAAGGCACTTTTAAATATCCGAAAATCCTTCCGATGTCTTCAATTATATCTTCCTGAATTGAAACATCCAGTCTGAAAGTGGGCACTGTGACTTTTAATTTATTTCCCGGAATTCTTTTGGTTATAAATTCCAATCTCTTTAAAATATTTTCTGTTTCCGCTCTACTGACTTTTACTCCGAGAAGACTGTTTATATAATCCAAATCAAGATTTATTTTCTTTGGTGAAATTTTCTTAGGATAAACATCAATAATACCCGCATAAACTTCACCGCCGGCAATTTCCTGAATCAGATATGCCGCCTTGTTTATGGAAATTTTAGTGATATTAGGATCAATGCCGTGTTCAAATCTTAATGAAGAATCTGTTTTTAAGCCGATTTGCTTTGAAGCATATCTGACGGATTGCTGGTTAAAATTAGCCGCTTCCAAGACTATTTCTTTGGTTTTAGAATCTATTTCAGCCTTTTTCCCGCCTTTAATTCCGGCAATCGCTAAAGGGCTTTCTCTGTCCGCTATGATTAAAATATTTCCATCCAGATCATATTTCTCATTATCCAGACTTGTAATCTTTTCGCCCATTTTTGCTTTTCTGACTATTATTTCCCGTCCCGCAATTTTATCCATATCAAATACATGCAAAGGCTGGCCTGTTTCCAACATTATATAATTAGTCGCGTCAACAATATTGTTTATCGGTCGCAAACCGCAGGATTTCAGTCTTTCCTGTATCCATTCCGGCGACTTGCTCACTTTCACATTCTTAACCAATCTTGCATTATAGCGAGGGCATGCTTTTTTATCTTTTACCAAAACTTTGAATAATTTCTCCGCGTTCTCTTTTGTTTCTTTTATTTTAATAATTTCCGGCTTAAGCTTTAGATTTAAAATAGCGCCTATCTCCCTGGCAACTCCTTTATGAGAAAGACAATCTTTCGCTCTATTCGGCCTTATATCTATATCCATGCTAAAATCCTTACCTTCTTTCTTAACTTCCTCCACTTCGGCAAACTGCAAAGTTAAAATTTCGGCCAGTTTTTCAGGCCGGGGTAATTTCTTTTCGAAAAAAGATTGTAGCCAGTTTTAGGAAAAAATCATAATTAAAATTGATTCAAAAATCTCATGTCTCCTGACCTAAATAATCTGACATCGTTAATTTTGTATTTCATCATTGCCAGCCTGTCTAATCCGAATCCGAAAGCCCATCCTTTCCATTTCTTAGGATCAACGCCGGAAGCCTTAAAAACATTCGGGTGAACCATTCCTGCTCCAGCCACTTCCAAAAATCCGCTGCCCTTGCATAACTGACATCCCTTCCCTTCGCAAATCAGACAAGTCATTCCGATATCAAAAGATGGTTCGGTAAAAGGGAAAAAATCCGGCCTTAATCTAAAACCCATATTTTTATTAAAAAATCTCCTGAAAAATTCTCCTACAATTGCTTTGAAATTAGGCACGGAAATATCTTTATCAACCATTAAACCTTCTACCTGAAAAAGCTGAAATTCATGCCTTTGATCAGTAGCTTCGTGGCGGAAAACGTTTCCTGGCACTATTATTCGCAAAGGCGGTTTATGCGTTTCCATATAGTGTATCTGAACAGGCGAAGTATGAGTCCTTAAAAGCAATCTTTCCTTTGCGCTCTTTAGCCAGAATGTGTCCCAAACGTCTCTTGCCGGATGGTTTTTTGGAATATTTAAAGCGTCAAAATTATACCATTCATTTTCCACTTCAGGACCTTCTGCAACTTCAAAGCCCATTGACCTGAATATTTCTTCCACTTCCCGTCTGGTTTGAGTAAGAATGTGCAAGTGCCCCTGAATAGGCGCTTTTCCGGGTCTTGTTGCGTCAATCCGTTCTTTATCTGCAATAATTACGTCTTTTCCAATTTCTTTTCTTTTTATCTCTATCTTTTGCTTTAAAACATTTTTTACTTCATTTGCGGCTTTTCCCATATTTGCCCTTTTCTCTTTAGGAAGGATTTGAAGCGAACGTAAAATCCGGGTAAGCTCTCCTTTTTTACCCAGATATTTTTTATCTATATCATCAAGACTTTTCAAATCAGCCGTATTATCTATCTCCTTATTAGCCTCTATTTTAAGGGTTTTTAGGTCTATTATTTCCATTTACTTTCTTTTATTCTACCCTAATTTTAAGCAAAAATCAAACCATATTAATGGCTGATTTTTATCAACTTACGCCCAGTACCCTTACTACTGGGCAATATTTTTCCAAATCCTTTAAAACTTTTTTTACTTTCGCTGATGGATAAAAAACAACTACTTCAAGAAAAAAAAGATAATCCCAGGGTTTTGAATGGCTCGGTATGGATTGCAGAGAAGTAAGATTTAAATTGTTTTTGGCGAAAATATCCAAAATATCTCTTAAAATTCCCACCCGGTCATAGACGCTCAATAAAAGCAAAGTTTTATTGGCTTTTAATTTTTTCTGCATGTTTCTATCCAGCTCTTTTGAAATCAAATAAAATTTTGTGAAATTTTCCTTATTGTCTTCTATATCTTCCGCTAAGACGTTTAATTTATAGATTTTACCGGCAATTTCTGAAGCAATGAAACCTATATTTCTTCCTTTATTCTCTAATATTGGCGCAGTTGTACTTGTAGTTTCTTCGTGTTTTACTTTTGGTAAATTATCTCTCAGCCATTTTTGACACTGGCTAAAAACCTGTTGTTTGCTTCTTATAATCTCAATTTCTTCTTTCTTTTTTGCCATCCCTAAAAGATAATGTTTGATCTGAAAATTAAATGATCCTGTTGTTTTTAACGGATAATCAAATAATGCATTATTTGTTTCAGGAATAATACCGCTGATTGTATTCTCTGCAGGAACAATTCCAAAATCAATCTTATTATCGTTTATATTTTTAAAAACCTCGTGAATGGTTAAAAATGAAATTAAATTTGAATTTCTGGGAAAAACACTCAAAGCTGCTTGATGAGAGAAAGTTCCGGCCGGACCCAGAAAACCTATTTTTTTCTTTCTTATAAAATCAAAAACAGGGATTTTTTCCTTGTTTTTTATTTTAATCGGCTGATGATCCACTATTCTTAAAACTTCGGTTGACTTTATTTCTGCGATTCTCTTGAAATCCGCCAAATACGAGGAAACTTCCTCAAATTTTTTGGAAAATTTCTTAGTGTCTTTTTTCCTAACATCCTCCGCCAAGCCTTTAATCTCTTTTTCAAATTCTAAAAGTATTTTCTTGAAATATGGATTTTCCATTTCAATATCGGCATATAGCTTAGGATCTTGCGCCAGCATTCTGCCGATAATCAGACTTTGAAGCCGGAATGTGGGAGTAAAGAAAGAACTGTTAAAATTTATCTTTTGATTGTATATGGTTCGTGCTACTCCAATATTAGAAAAATGGATAAGTGCTTGAATTATCGCCATCTGATAATCGTGCTCTTCCGGAGAAACTTCTATTATTTTAGCGTTATTTTTAATGAAAAGATTTTTTAAAAAAAATACCCATTGGTTATCTTTAACGCGGCAGAAAACAATTTTTTGGCGTTCCAAATAAAGGATTTGCGGCCCAAATAAGGGATGTATCCCTAAAACTCCTGATTTTGCTTTTTTCATTGCAGCCACGGACGCAGACTTCAGGGAAGTATTATCACAAAGCAAAGCATCTTTTCTCACAAAGTGTCGTATCTCTTCTATTACTTTTTGAGTGACTTTTATCGGAACTGAAACCATTACAATATCGGCGCTCTTGGCCAATTCAATATTCGTAAGTTCCGTATCTATATCCGAAATTAAAACCTTAAGTCCTTGGCTCTCAAAAAAATTTTTAAACCAGTTTCCAATCTTCCCGTTGCCTCCGATAATACCAATAAGAGGTTTTTTATTTATATTTTTTTTCATTTAAAATTTCCTTATGTTTCTTCTTTACTTTATTTATGACTATTTCAAAAATATTTTTAATTAGTTCAGGGTCTAATCCCATATTCTTAGCCCATTTTATTCTTTTATTAAAAACATCTTCCTCTCTTTTAGGATCAAATGTGTTTAAATTATTTTTCTTTTTATATTCGCCCACTTTTCTTGTAACAGAGAATCTCTTTGCTAA